>WGAA01000288.1 GCA_015489285.1 Anaerolineae bacterium
CGCGATAAATTCTCATAAATTCTACGTAGAAGTTTCTTGCAATTCGAGCAGTTGCTCCCATTCCTCCCACAGCGCCTGCAATCGCCGCTCCACGGCCTCGTATTCCCGCCCGAGGGAGGCCACCCGCTCCACGTCCTGGGCCTCGCCGGCCCGGGCAATGGCTTCTCCCAGCTCGCCCAACCGTTCCTCCAGCCGGTGGATCCGCTCCTCCACGTCCCGGAGCCGCTCCCGGAGGGCTTCACGCGCTTTACGGGCCCGCCGTTCCTCCCGCCGTCGTTCCCACTCCCTCGTGGCCTCCCCCTTCTCCCGCTTTCGCGTCGTGGCGCGTTCCCGCCCCTCCTGACGCCAGCGCACATACGCCTCCCAACCGCCCAACAGGGGATACAAGGTGCCCCCTTCGATGGCCCAGATGTGGGTGGCCAGGGCCTGGATGAGGTAGCGGTCGTGGCTGACGAAGAGGATCGTGCCCTCGAAGTGTTGCAGGACTTCCTGCAGGATTTCCTGGGATGGGATGTCCAGGTGGTTGGTGGGCTCGTCGAGGATGAGGGTGTTGGGACGGCGGATGGAGAGGAGGGCCAGGATGACGCGCGTTCGCTGGCCGCCGCTGAGGTCCCGCAGGGGTTTGAACACCTCGTCCCCGTGGAAGAGGAACTGGCCGAGGAGGGTTCGCGCCTCCTCCTCGCTCCGGCGGGGAGCCGCCTGGAGCAGGATGTCCAGGACGGTCGCGTCGGGGTCCAGGTCCCGATGGAGCTGGGAGATGTAGCCGACCCGCACGCCGGTGCCCCGGCGCACCGTCCCCCGGAGTGGGGGGATTTCGCCCAGGAGGGTGCGCACGAGGGTGGTCTTGCCCGCGCCGTTGGGCCCGACGATGGCCACCCGATCCCCGCGGCGCACGGTGAGATCGGGGACGCGGACGAGGGGGTAATCGTAGCCGATGAGCAGGTCGCGCGTTTGGTAGACGAGCTCTCCGCTGGGGTAACGGGGTTGGAGGCGGACGTGGATGCGCCGGTGTTCACGGGGACGTTCTATGGCCTCTTCCTTCAGGAAACGTTGTAGCCGGGTGCGCCGTCCCCGGGCTTCCTTGCTCCGCTGTCCCGCTATGTGGCGCCGGATGAATTCCTCGGTGCGTTGAATGTATTCCTGCTGGGCTTTCCAGGTCTTGAGGCGGGCTTGAAACCGTTCTTCCCGCTGGCGGAGGTAGGCGGTGTAATTCCCCCGGTACGTTTCCAGACGTCCGAAGCCCAGTTCCCATATGCGGTTGGCGACGTGGTCGAGGAAGTAGCGGTCATGAGCGATGACGATGAAGCTCCCCTTGTACTCGCTCAGCCAGTTCTCCAGCCATTCGAGGGCTTGCATGTCCAGGTGGTTGGTGGGTTCGTCCAGGAGGAGGAGGTCAGGGGATTCCAGGAGGAGACGGGCGAGGAGGGCGCGGGTGCGTTGGCCTCCGCTCAGGTGTTCGACGGGCATGCGGTGCTGTTCGGGGGTGAAGCCCAGGCCGTTGAGGACGGTTCGGACTCGCGCTTCGTAGGTGTATCCCCCCAGGTGCTCGAAGGTCTCGTGGAGGGCGCTGTACTCGGACAGGGCGTCCTCGTCCCCTGCGGCGATGCGTTGGGCCAGTGCGTTCATGGTCGCTTCCAGGCGCCGCAGGTGCTCCACTCCTTCCAGGGCCAGATCCCACAGGGTCTTTCCCGTGAGCGGCGGGGGATCCTGGGGGAGGAATCCCACGCGCAGGCCCTGGCGTCGTTCGACCTGCCCCGCGGAAGGTTCCTCCAGGCCCGCGATGATGCGTAACAGGGTGCTCTTCCCCTCCCCGTTGGGCCCCACCAGGCCGATCCGGTCCCCCTCCTCCACCCGGAAGGTGAGGTGGGAGAAGACGTCCTTGCCACCAAAGTATTTGCCGATGTCCGTTGCTCGAACAAGTGTCATGATACGTGATGCGTAACGTCACACGTCACCCGTCATGCGTCAGGCGCCGGTGAGAAGGTCGGCGCTGCTGGCGCATCTTGGCCTGACGACGTGATGCGTAATGCGTAATTTGGACAAGCGGGTTGGCGCTGTAGAGCCAACCTTGTCTCCAC
>WGAA01000289.1 GCA_015489285.1 Anaerolineae bacterium
CACCCGGTCACCCAAGAAGTGCCGGATGAGCCCTTCGGCCATCTGGCTGCGGGCCGAGTTGCCCGTGCACAGCACCAGCACCCGCAGGCGGGAGGTGGTAGGAATTGGATTCTTCACAGGGTCATTTGCGTTAGGCGTCATGCGTAACGTCATTCGTGAGGCGTCATGCGTCAGGCGCCGGTGAGAACGTCGGCGCTGTAGGCGCATCTTGGCCTGACGTAATCCGTGATGCGTGATGCGTGATGCGTAGTTTAGAGCCGGGTTGGCGCGGTAGGGTCAACCTTGTCCCCACGCCCCCCCTTTAATCGTTAATCGTCAATTGTTAATCGTTGTCTTCCCACCAGGCTCCTCACCGTCACGCCAAAACAGTTTCCGCGCCAGCCGGTTACTCGTTACCTACACCCTACCCGAATCGCCCGGTGATGTAGTCCTCCGTTCGCTTGTCCTTGGGATTGGTGAAGAGCTCCTTCGTCGGGCCGTATTCGATGAGGCGCCCCGCCCGGTCTTCCCCCATCATCATGAACATGGTGTAATCGGACACGCGCGCGGCCTGTTGCATGTTGTGCGTGACGACAATAATGGTGTAGTTCTGCGCCAGTTCCCGCATCAGGTCCTCGATCTTGAGCGTGGCAATGGGGTCCAGTGCGGACGCGGGTTCGTCCATGAGCAGGACCTCCGGCTCCACGGCCAACGCCCGGGCAATACACAATCGCTGCTGCTGCCCACCGGAAAGAGCCGTCCCCGGCTCGTGCAACTTGTCCTTCACCTCATCCCACAGCGCGGCCAGGCGCAAGGACCGCTCCACGATCTCATCCAGGTTCGGGACCTTTCCCCAGTGCCGCAGTTTCAGGCCAGCGGCCACGTTGTCGTAGATGGACATAGTGGGGAAGGGGTTGGGGCGCTGAAAGATCATGCCCACCCGCCGCCGGATGATGACCGGGTCCACGTCCCGGTCGTAGATGTTCTTCCCTTCCAGGAGCACCTCCCCCTTGACCCACGCGCCCCGGACCTCCTCGTGCATGCGGTTCAAGGAGCGCAGGAAGGTGGATTTGCCCGAGCCGGACGGGCCGATGATGGCCGTCACCGCGTTGCGCTGGAACGCGATGCTGATATCCTTCACCGCGGTGAAGTCCCCAAACCCCGCGGAGAGGTCCTTCACCACCAATGCCGGTTCACCGGTAATGACATCGTGCTTCATCGAGATTCTTTCCTCCTCGGACAGACTTCCCGGGCTTCCCAGACTTCCGAACTCGGGCAGAGTTCGGAAGTCTTAGGAAGCGGCCTACACCTCATAATGGACTTCGCCCAGACTGCGGACGAGCAAACTGGCCACAAAGATCAGCGCGGTGAGGACCAGCGCGGTGCCCCACGCCTTCAGGTGCCAATCGTCATAGGGCGAGATGGCGTAAGTGAAGAGGGTGTAGGGCAACGTGGCGATGGGCTGGTTGATGTCCACACTGAAATAGGGATTACCAAAGGCGGTAAAGAGCAGCGGCGCGGTTTCCCCGGCCACCCGGGCCAGGGCCAACACGATACCCGTCAGGATACCCCGGGAGGCCGCGGGGATGACCGCGTGGATCAGCACCCGCCAGCGGGGCAATCCCAGGGCCAATCCGGCCTCCCGCACCGAATCGGGCACCATGCGCAACATCTCCTCCGTCGTCCGGGTGACCACCGGGAGCATCATCACGCCCAGGGCAAATCCGCCCGAGAGCGCGGAGAAGTGGCCCTGCTGCATGACCACAACCACGTAGGCGAAGATGCCCATGATGATGGACGGTACCCCCGAGAGCACGTCCGCGAGGAAGCGCACCACGTCACCAAAGCGGTTGCGCCCGAACTCGCTCAGGTAAACGCCCGAGCCCACGCCGATGGGCAGGGCGAACACCGCGGCCAGCCCCACGACGATGAAGGTGCCCACGATGGCGTTGGCAATGCCGCCGCCCGGTTCGCCCACGGGCACCGGATTCTTGGTGAAGAAGTCCCAGTTCAGGGCCGCGACGCCCTGGCGCAGGATGTACACCAGCAGGACGAGCAGGATGCCCGCGGAAAACCCCGCGCTGAGCACGGTCAGCGCGGCCATCAAGGCGCTGGTCGTCTTACGAAAGGCATAGGGTTTTTCCATCTTACCGCCTCCCGCTTGGGCCCATGCTCATCACCAACAGACGGGCGAAGATGTTCATCAGGAAGGTGATGGCGAAGAGCACCAGCCCCAATTCGATGAGCGCCGACAGGTAAAGGGCCGATGTGGCCTCGGTGAACTCGTTGGCGATCTGGCTGGCCAGGGTGTAGGCCGGGTCGAAAAGACAGGCGGAGATCTCCGGCCGGTTCCCGATGAGCATGGTTACGGCCATCGTCTCCCCCAGGGCCCGACCCAGCGCCAGCATGAGTCCCCCGATGATCCCCGAGCGGGCGTAAGGAACGACCACGTACCAGATGGTCTCCCAACGGGTGGCCCCCAGGGCGAGCATGGCCTCCCGCTGGGCCCGGGGCACCGCGCGAATCACGTCCCGGGCCACCGCGGTGCTGTAGGGGAGGATCATGATGGCCAGGATGGCTACGGCGGCCAACATGCCGATGCCCCAGGGCATACAGGCAAAGAGGGGAATGGAGCCCAGGTGACGGTTCAGGAACAGTTCCGCCGGCCGCAGCAAGGGGACCAGGACGAAGAGGCCCCACAGGCCGTAGACCACGCTGGGGATGGACGCGAGCAATTCGATGAGGAAGGAGAGGGGGCGCTCCAACCAGCGGGGCGCGTATTCGGCCAGGAAGATGGCCGAGAGAAGGCCGATGGGGCCGGCAATGGCCAGGGCCAGGAGGGAGGAGACGATCGTGCCGTAGATGGCCGGCAGCGCGCCGAACTCCTCCCGCACCGGGTCCCACTTCGAGGAGAAGAAGAAGCGCCACCCGAAGGTGGGCAGCGCGGGGAAGGACCCGGCCACCAATTCGACGAAGAGCAAAACGACCAGCCCGACCAGGGTCAGGGCCATCAACAGGAGAAAGACCTCGAAGATCAAGTCCCCTCGGTTCTTCTTCGTCGTCCCGAGCAAACCCAGAGTTTGTAGAATTCCCGTCATGGCGATGTCCTCGTTACGTCAGGCGTCATTCGTCATGCGTCAGGCGCCGGTGAGAATGTCGGCGCTGTAGGCGTATCTTGGCTTAAAATACGTGATGCGTGATTCGTGATGCGTGATTCGTGATGCGTAATGCGTAACGTTAGGCCAGGTTGGCGCGGCTGGGCCAATCTTGTCTCCACGCCATCCTTTCGTTCGTCGTTGGTCGGTCGTCGGTCGTCATCCGTACCGCGCCGATCCTGGCTCCGCGCCAGCCTTTTAATCGTTAATCGTCACTCGTTAATCGTTGTCTTTCCACCGTTACTCGTGACTCGTTACCGGCCTCCCCCCTTCACACGTCAACGTGTCCAGTCTCTCGATGACCATTTTCTCCACCGATGTGCCC
>WGAA01000290.1 GCA_015489285.1 Anaerolineae bacterium
CAAAGACGTGGAACCGGAGGAGTAGGCGCGTAGCGGTCGCCAGAGAGGACGGGTCGGCGGCTGGAAGCCCGTCTCGACGTCAGCCGCGCCGAAGGTCGCCGGGGAGTCGCGGAGGGGAACGGGGGCTTCACCTGAGTACTCTCTGCCGGGTAGGCCCGTTACAGCCTCCAGAGCGCCGGGGCGAAATACGTAATTCGTAATACGTGATGCGTAATCCGTAGGCTTACGGAGTAGATCGTTCTTTTAAGAGTTTCTCTCTTACGGCCGAGAAGTTACGCATTACGGATTACGCATTACGGATCACGTCCCGGAAGCAAGGTGGTACCGCGGAAGGTCCCCCTTTCGTCCTTGCGACGGGAGGGGGGTTTTTGATCTGACGAGTAACGAGTAAGCAGTGACGAGTAAAAGTGTGGGTGATGGTGCATGGTTGTAGCATGCGAACGATTAACGATTGACAATTAACGATTAAAGGGTTGGCGTAAAGCGATAATTGGCTTGTTACATACTGCTTGGCTTTTACGCTGCTCTTTGATGTATGACGCAAGATGTCCGACACGATGGCTCTAGCACGTAAAATTACTCGTTACTCCGTTACTCGTTACCCACACGTTACCAACACCAGGGAGGTAATTCACATATGACCGACAAAACGACCCAGGCTACAAAACACACCCTACCCAAACGTTACAATCCGGAGGAGTTCGAATCCCGGCTGTACGATTGGTGGGACAGCCAGGGGTTCTTCCGGCCTGAGTATCAGGAGGAGCATGGGCTGTACGACCCGGACAAGCCGCCCTTCGTCATCACCATGCCCCCGCCCAACGTGACCGGGTCCCTGCACATGGGCCACGCGCTCACCGCGTCCCTGGAGGACCTGATGGTCCGTTACCACCGCATGAAGCGGCATCTCACCCTCTGGGTGCCGGGTGTGGATCACGCGGGCATCGCCACCCAGAACGTGGTGGAACGGGAGATCGCCAAGGAGGGGCTCACCCGCCACGACCTGGGCCGGGAGAAGTTCCTGGAGCGCGTCTGGCAATGGAAGGAGCAATCCCACCGCCGCATCATGGAACAACATCGGCGGCTGGGTGTCTCCTGTGACTGGAAGCGGGAACGCTTCACCCTGGACGAAGGGTTCAGCCGCGCGGTGCGGACCGCGTTCGTGCGCCTCTTCAACAAAGGACTCATCTACCGGGGCAATTATCTCGTCAACTGGTGCCCCCGCTGCGGCTCCGCCATCTCCGACCTGGAGGTGGAGTACGAGGAGGAAGAGGGCAAACTCTACACCTTCAAGTACCCGCTGAAGGACGGCGGTTACATCCCCGTGGCAACCACGCGGCCCGAAACCATCCTGGGCGACACCGCGGTGGCCGTTCACCCGGAGGACGAGCGGTATAAGCACCTGGTGGGTAAGACCGCGCTCGTGCCCATGCTCAACCGAGAAATTCCCGTGATTGCCGACGAGGCCGTGGACAAGGAGTTCGGCACGGGCGCGCTCAAAGTCACCCCGGGCCACGACCCTGTGGACTACGAGATCGGCCAGCGGCACAACCTGCCCATCGTCAACATCATGAACGAGGACGGGACCCTGAACGAGAACGCGGGCCCCTACGCGGGCCTGGACCGCTTCGAGGCGCGCAAGAAGTTGTGGGAGGACATGCGCAAGGCCGGGCTCGTCATCGACGAGAAACCTTACCGCCATTCGGTGGGGCACTGCCAGCGCTGTGGGACCATCATCGAGCCCCTGATTTCCACCCAGTGGTTCGTGCACACGCCGCCCCTGGCCAAACCGGCCATCGAGGCCGTGCGGGACGGCACCATCCGCATCATCCCACCGCGCTTCAACAAACAGTACTTCCACTGGATGGAGAACATCCGCGATTGGTGCATCAGCCGCCAGTTGTGGTGGGGCCACCGCATCCCCGTGTGGTACTGCGACGACTGCGGCCACATGTGGGCTGCAGAGCAGGACCCGGACCGCTGCGAGAAGTGCGGTAGCACTCACATCCATCAGGATGAGGACGTGCTCGACACCTGGTTCTCCTCCGGCCTCTGGCCCGAGGGCGTTCTGGGCTGGCCCGACGACACCGAGGACTTGCGCAAGTTCTACCCCACCACCATGCTGGAGACGGGGTACGACATCCTCTTCTTCTGGGTGGCCCGCATGATCATGCTCGGCATCGAGATGACCGGTGAGGTGCCCTTCTACTACGTGTACCTGCACGGGCTCATCCGTGACGAGCACGGCCAGAAGATGAGCAAATCCCGGGGCAACGTTATCGACCCCCTGGTGATGGTGGAGAAGTACGGCACCGACGCGCTGCGCTTCACCCTGCTCACCGGGTCCACCCCAGGCAACGACATGAAATTGAGCGAGGCTCGCATCGAAGCCAGCCGCAACTTCGCCAACAAGATCTGGAACGCGGCCCGCTTCGTGCTCATGAACCTGCGGGAGGACCAGGAGCCGGTCCGCGAGCGCCCGGACGACGCCGACCTCACCCTGGCCGACCGCTGGATTCTTAGCCGGGTGGAGTACCTGAACGCGGAGGTGGAGCGCCTCTTCCAGGAGTTCCAGTACGGGGAGGCGGGGCGGCACATCTACGACTTCCTCTGGAGCGAGTACTGCGACTGGTATCTGGAGATTGCCAAGATCGCACTGTACGGCGAGGACGAAGCCGCCAAGGAGCGCACCCGCCGCGTCCTGGTGTACGTGCTGGAAAAGGCCCTGCGCCTGCTGCACCCGTACATGCCCTTCGTCACCGAGGCCATCTGGCAGCAGTTGCCCCACGAAGGCGAGAGCATCATGCTGGTCCCCTGGCCGGAGGCCGGCCCGCGCGATGAGGCCGCGGAGGAGGACTTCACCCGCATTCGGGACCTCATCCGGGCCATCCGCAACGTGCGGGCGGAGTACGGCGTGGAACCGGGCAAGCGCATTCCGGCCATCGTCGCCGCGGGCGAGCGCATGGCCCTGGTGGAATCCATGCGCGACGTGCTCGTGCAGTTGGCCCGCCTGGACCCCGACGCGCTGACCGTTGCCGAGCACGTGGAGGTGCCGGACCTGGCGGCCACGGTCGTGGAGGGAGGCATCACCGTCCACCTGCCCCTGGCGGGCATGATCGACCTGGAGGCCGAGCGTCGGCGCCTGCAGAAGGAGTTGGAGAGCATCCGCAAGCAGATTACCCGCTCGGAGGGGCTGCTGGCCAATGCCAACTTCGTGGAAAAGGCACCGGAGCACGTGGTCAACCGCGAGCGGGAGAAACTCGCCAAATTGCGGGAGGACGAGGCGAAGATCGCCGCCCGCCTGCAGGCCCTTTCCGCATCCGGCGAGTAAGCAAACGGCCCGCAACGCTCCAGGCTTCTGAAGTGCAATAACGCAAGAGCAGTATATACACAACATATACATATGCCTTGACACGGCGTCATAAGCATGCTACAGTACCCGCGGAGTAGATAGGTTTGGAGGGGACTGCACTGCATAAAGATGTTTGGTAAGGAGGTTTTAAGATGAAAACTATAGAGTTTCAGGCTCGAGTTAAAGAGGGTAAGATCGAGATTCCTTCCCAATATGCTAGGGAGATATCCGAGCGGGTGCACGTGATCTTACTAGTTGAAGAGCAAGCCGAAACGACAGGTGATTTCATCGATTATTTGCTCGCCCATCCTGTGCGGGTGAAAGGATTTCGTCCTTTAACCAGGGAGGAAATTTATGCCGAACGAGTCTATTGATAGGTGCTTTATTGATACGAACATTTGGTTATATGCTTTTGTTGTAAACGAAAATAACAGGGAGCAGGAGAGAAAGGGGCAAATAGCACGGGAGTTGATTAGGAAGAGCACTCCGGTGATTAGTACCCAAGTCATCAATGAGGTTTGTGTCAACTTGTTGAAACAGGCAAAATTCTCAGAGGAGGAAATCTCTCGATTAATTAGGGCATTTTACGATAAGTATCCTGTAGTAGGGATGAGAAAGGACATAATGTTATCTGCATCATATTTGCGAGGGCGATATTCCTTGTCTTATTGGGATAGCCTTATAGTCGCAGCAGGATTGAGAGCCGGGGTAAACATATTGTATTCTGAAGATATGCAAGATGGATTGATAATCGAAGGACGTCTTGAAATCCGTAATCCATTTTTATCGAAATAATGCATTTGGCGTCCTATGTATTAAAAGGTGCTAGTGAAAGGCGGAAGGTCTGACAAAGTCGATCCAACCTCCACACTATCCGTTTAGGGGCCCCGGCCAATGGCGGGGCATCGCTTCCATCTGCGGACATTAGCTGGTCTGAGGGCGTGCGGAACCTCTGTGAGGCGGTTCCATGATGGGGATTCGTACTTCCCAACTGCCGGGAGTCGGGCGTTGGTAAGGTCTCTTACTTTTTCCCCACATTGGCCTTGTAGCGCACTTGTGTGTTATCATATATTGTTCCGTCCGACGTACCATCCCGTGGCGTGTCCAGGAGGCGTGAATGCATCGGGAACGGTTAACAGACGACATCTTCGTTTTTACCAGTGGGCGGTATGTCGAAGTCACGGCGACCGTCGTCTTCACCAAACGAGGGGTTGTCGTATTCGATACCTTGCCTTTCCCCAGCGAGACCCGGCAGATGCGGCGTTTCATCGAGCGGGCCCAGCGAGGCCCTGTCCGCTACCTCATCCTCTCCCATTCCCACGCGGATCACGTGTACGGCGCATACCTGTTCCCGGAAGCGGAAGTGGTTGGACACCGCAAGTGTTACGATCTGCTCCTCCGCTACGGCGCTAAAGGCCTGGCAGAAGCCCAAAAGGCCGAAGCAGAGCTGGCCGAAGTGACCCTGCGTTACCCCGCCTTGTGGGTCGAGACGAACGCCTCCCTTCACCTGATCGACAAAACCATCACCCTGCTTCACTCCCCCGGTCACACGCCCGACCTCATCGCCGCCTACATCGAGGAAGAGCGGACCATGTTGGCCAGCGACACAATGATGCCCCTCCCCTACATCGTCCACGGGGACCCGGAGGACCTCATCCAATCGTTGGAGAAGATGAAGACCTACCCCATGGAACACCTGGTTCAAGGGCACGGGGAGGTCCTCTTGCGGGGTGAAATTCAGGATCAAATCGACAGCAACATTGCCTACTTGGAGAAACTTATCCGCGTGGTGCGAGACGCGGTAGCCCAGGGTATTCCGGTGCAAGAGATTTTGCGGATTCCCCTGGAAGACTTCGGGAAATCGCGGGTACCGCTGGAGGGGCTTGTCGTGCACCTGCATCAAGCCAACGTGGTGACCCTGTACGAGCGGGAAAAGGCGCGCCTGCGAAAAGCGCGCGCCAAAGCCAAAGAGGAAGTCAAGGCCGCTGCCTGATATCGCCCACGGGGATGAGCCCGGCCTTCCGGAGTCTGCCGGACTTCGGAAGGCCGGGCGCTACGCAAGAGGGTGTTACACGGCCCTACGAATCACAGTAACGCCTGCTCCGCCTCGGTGAGCGCCTCCTCGAAAATGTCCAGTCCCTTGTCTGCCGTTTCTTCGTCGATAATGAGGGGCGGAATGAAGCGGATGACATTGCGTCCGGCTCCGAGGAGGAGCAACCCCTTCTCGAAGGCCCGTTGGATGACCCAATCACGGACATCCTTGGCCCGTTCCTTCGTCTCCTTGTCCTTGACCAGCTCCACCCCCAACATCAGGCCCAGGCCCCGGACGTCCCCTATGGTGGGGTGATCGTCCTTCATGTCCAGGAGACGGGCCTTCATGTGTTTGCCCACGCGGGCCGCGTTCTCCACCAGTCCCCCCTCCAGGAGGCGAATAGTGGCCAATGCCGCTGCCGCCGCCACCGGATTGCCGCCGAAAGTGCTCGCATGGGCTCCGGGGGGCCATATCATCAGGGACTTACGGGCGATCATCGCGCCCAGGGGAAGGCCTGAAGCAATCCCTTTGGCTACGGTAATGATATCCGGTTCGACGCCGAAGTGCTCCATGGCGAACATCTTCCCCGTTCGCCCCATCCCCGTCTGCACCTCGTCGGCAACGAGGAGGATTCCGTGCCTATCGCACAGCTCCCGCAGGGCACGCATCCACCCCGGGGGTGGAACGATGTAACCTCCCTCCCCCTGGATGGGTTCCACGAAGATAGCGGCCACCTGATCCGGGGGCACCTCCGATTGGAACAGCTCCTCCTCGATGTAGCGGATACAGGCCAGGTCACATTCCGGATACGTGCGGTTGAAAGGACAGCGGTAGCAGTACCCGTATTCCACATGGGTGACCTCGGGGAGGAGCGGGGCGAACCCGCGCCGTTGTACCACCTTCGAGGCGGTGAGGGAGAGGGCGCCCATCGTCCGGCCGTGGAATGCGTTACGGAACGCCAGGATATGGGGGCGTCTGGTCGCGTAACGGGCGAGCTTCAACGCGGCCTCCACGGCTTCGGCCCCCGAGTTGGCAAAGAAGACACGGGTTGGCTCCTCGATGGGCGCAATCCGGTTCAACGTCTCGGCCAGCTCGATCTGCACGGGGTAATAGAAATCCGTGCCGGACATGTGGAGGAACTTCTCGGCCTGTTCTTTGATGGCCCGGACCACCTCCGGGTGGCTGTGTCCCGTGTTAGTAACAGCTATGCCCGAGGTGAAATCCAGGTACTTGTTGCCGTCCACATCCCACACGTAGACCCCTTCCCCCCGTTCCATGACGAAGGGGTAGGAACGGGTATAAGAAGGGGAAATGTTCGCTCCATCGCGCTGTATCCATGCTTCGGCCTTGGGGCCGGGAACCTGTCGTTCATCCATCTTCGGATTCCCTCCTTACTGTTCCGATGTAAGCGGTGCGTTGCGTACCATGACCTGGGTGCCCCCGTGAGGTCGCATGGGGCTCACCAGGATCATGATGGTGTCTTTCCCCTTGCTCCAGGAGGAGCTGATGTAGTCGGCGGTCTCCTGGTGGTCCTCCTCGTTTTCCTTCCACCCCATGCTCGTGAGTTTGGACTTCAAGTCCTCGAACACCTCTTTGGGGTCCTTCCCGAGCACATTGTAGGCGAGCAGCTGTTCCCTTTCCGTTTGGATGAGACTGACGATCTCCGCCTCTTTGGGAACGGGGAAGGTACCGGGCTCGAAACCGGGTAAATGCAACTCTTCCAGGGTGAGCGCGTCTTCCGGGGGCGTGATTTTCACCTCCTCCGGTTTTAGGGGCACGACGTTGTACTCGACGGTCAACGTCCCGGGGGTTGGGTCGGGGCGCAACTTCAGGTCCTTCGCGTGGACCTTGATGATGTAACGCACGATGTAGTTCCCCTCGGTGGAAACCCACACGTCGCCCTGGAGGAGCTCCGGCTCCACCGGCTGGTCAGGTCCGTCCCCAAAGAGCTGCTTGCCGTCGGCTATCTGGTAGTGGTGGACCTTTTGGCCGTTGATGGGTTGAGGAGCCGGGCCCATATCCTTGAGCTCGGTCGTCGCGGGGATGAAATCCTCCGGCGAGAGGAAGAGGCGGCGTCGGGGTTGGGATTTTGTGCTGTAGAACCGTTCCTCCCCGGCGGTGAACCAGGTCTCATCCCCGATAAAGGTGTACGTGGCGTCGTTGCGTTTCATGTTGGGATCGACGCTGGAGAGGCCGTGAATGTGAACCCACTGGCGTTCGGGTTTCCCCTGGGCCCGCTTTTCCTCGAACGTCACGCGGAAGGGTTTGGCATCGGACCCCGGTTCGGGTTCGTACGTCATGACCAGGGTGGCGCTGTACGCGGGCAGAGCCGCCAGGGCCTCGTAATAGGCCTCCAATTGGGTGGTGGGGCGAGGCTGTACGGTCGGGTTCGTGGGGGGTGTTGTGGGTGTCGGCGTGGGAGGCGGCGGTGTCGGTGTGGAGGTGGGTGTGGAGCGGCCGCAGGCCACCAGGGCAAATAGCAAAAAGGCTCCCAGGAGCCCCATGAGGAGCAATCGTTTCTTCATCTTATCTTCTCCTTGCTGGACTGGCTCCCCCATTGGCAAGGGGAGATCCCGGACCCCGTGAAACCCAGGGGTCCGGGTGTTGACATCGCTCCTCTATTGTAGTCGGTGGAGGCGACTTTGCCCAGCAACCGACCCCTGCAGGCGCGACACCCCATCCCTCCTCTCTACGCCCCGACGCCCAACTTCCTCTCGAACGCCTGGAGGACGTTGCGCAGGAGGACCGCCGTCGTTACCGGGCCGGTTCCTCCCGGTACCGGGGTGATCATCCCCGCCACCTGGACCGCACTTTCGAACTCTACATCCCCCTTGAGCTCATCCCCTACCGGATTGGTACCGAAGTCCACGACCACGGCGCCCGGCTTGATCATCTCTCCCGTAATCAGGCCGGGCTTGCCCACGGCCACACAAAGGATATCCGCACGTCGGGTGACCTCGCCCAAGTCCCGGGTGCGGGAGTGGCAGATGGTCACGGTGGCATGGCGGCTGAGGAGGAGCATGGCCATAGGCTTCCCCACGATGTTGGAACGTCCGACCACGACGGCCTCTGCACCTTTGATGGGCACACCGTACTCCTCCAGGAGCATCAACCCACCCAGCGGCGTGGCGGGGATGAAGCGGGGCGCGCCCAGGAAGTGGTAGCCGGCATTCAGGGGATGCACCCCGTCGACGTCCTTGTCGGGGTCCAGGAGGCTGACGATCCGGTCCGCGTCGATGTGGGAGGG
>WGAA01000291.1 GCA_015489285.1 Anaerolineae bacterium
GAGCCCGTCAGTGGGGTCCGTAAACGGCGGTACGTGGGAGATGTGGCCGGATGTGTGATGAGCTGCCAGGCTTTCATGCTGAAGCGAAAGGGGGGCGGAGCCTCTGAGCGCCACCGTTCCACCGTGGAGAGCCGGGGAAGGTTGTAGAAGGTGCGTTGCACTTCTACCGCGTGCAGGTGACGGTAATAGAGGTCTTTTTTGACGGGGAAGCCGCAACACCCGGTAATGAGGGGCATGACTTCGACCTACCAGACGACACGGAAACGGGTGAATTCGCCGGTACATGGCTCATAATGGACTTCGACGTGGTCGACGCGGGCCCGGGGAGAGCCCCGATGACACCAGCGTACCATGTGCTCGATGGCCGACCGGGGGCCTTCAAAGACGGCTTCTACCCGGCCATCCCACAGGTTGCGGACCCATCCCGTCACGCCGACCTTTTCCGCCTCGCGACGGGTGTACTCCCGAAAATACACGCCCTGGACACGTCCGCTAACAAACACGTGCGCCCGTACACAATCTTCGACCCTCTCCATAGGCACACCTCCAACTCGGGTGAGAGGGAGGAGATCCGAGGGCATAACGGGGTGCCCTCGATCTCCCGGACTCCCCCTCCCTCTTACCCCGTGTACTTGCGGAACACGACGACCGCGTTTTGTCCACCGAATCCGAAGCCGTTGGAGATGGCAACTCGAACGGGCATTTCTCTCGCTTCGTTAGGCACATAGTCCAAATCGCATTCGGGGTCCGGCTCTTCCAGGTTGATGGTCGGAGGGACCACGTCGGAGTAAACGCTCATGACCGCGGCGAAAGAGGACACGGCCCCCGCTCCCCCGAGCAGGTGCCCGACCATGGATTTGGTCGCGGTGATGGCCACTTTGTACGCGTGGTCCCCGAACGCGGCTTTGATGGCTTGTGTTTCCGCCACATCGTTCAGGGGGGTGGACGTCGCGTGGGCACTGATTACGTCCACATCCTGGGGGGCAAGGCCGGATCGCTGTAACGCCAGACGCATGGCCCGGGCCGCGCCTTCACCCCCGGGCGGAGGGGCCGTAATGTGGAAGGCATCCCCTGTCACCGCCCCTCCGACGAGCTCCGCGTAGATGTGTGCCCCACGCCGTCGGGCATGTTCTTCGGTTTCCACGATGAACGCGGCCCCGCCCTCGCCGAAGACGAAGCCGTCGCGGTTTTTGTCGAAAGGACGACTGGCCCGTGGGGGATCATCGTTGCGTCGCGAGAGGGCCCCGGCTCGGGCCAGGGAGGCAATGGCGACGGGATTGATGCCCGATTCCACACCGCCGACGACGGCGGCTTCCGCTTCTCCCAGCCAGAGGATGCGGAGCGCGTCGATGAAGGCCATGTTCCCGCTGGCACATGCGGCAGCGCCCGTCACCACAGGCCCTTTGATGCCCTCGTGAATGGAAATCTGGCAGGACACCGCGTTGGGCATCACATTCGGAATGACGAAGGGACTTACCCCACGGGGGCCTTTGTTCAACAGATCTAGCGTGGCATCGTAAATGTCGGAAATCCCCCCTCCTCCCGTGTGCATGATCACGGCGACACGTTCGGCGTTCTCTTCGGTGATCTCAAGCCCTGCGTCCTCCAGGGCCATACGCCCTAAGGCGATGGCGAAGTGAATCGCGCGCGTGGTGCGACGGGCCTCCTTACGGGGCATGAATTTGGCCGGGTCAAACCCTTTGACCTCCGCGGCAATACGTACCGGATAATTCGTGGCATCGAAAGAGGTAATGTAATCCACACCCGACACCCCGTTGACCAGATTTTCCCACGTCGTCTTTGCGTCCAACCCAACAGGGGTGAGCGCGGAAATGCCGGTAATGACAAGGCGTGGCTTGTTCATATCCTCCTCTCCTGAACTTTAGAATGGTGTCCACCTCACGAAAAGCACGCGCCTGCCAGCGCACACCTCTCTCCCTGGGAACGAGCACGGTTTGGGCCCATATACCCCGTACGTGAGAACACCCCGTGCGTTGAATGGTTACGTTCGGGGGACGATTATAGCACAAGGAGTTTTGTCAGTCCACCGGAGCCTATGCTAGACTTATGGCACCTGTGAATCGGAGAACATATCGGAGGAGGCCTGCGCATGGCGCGACCAAAAGGACAGTCCACCCGCACGACGGGCGGCCGCAACCCGCAAATGCTCCTTCTCATTCTGGGGCTCGCAGCCCTGGCCGTCCTGGTGCTCATCGTTGTGGGGTCCCTTTCCCGTTCTCACAAAGCACCGAAGACCACGTACCTGAAAGGGATCCCCGTTGACGGCCGTACTTTGGGCTTTGCAGATGCCCCTGTGGAGGTATGGGACTATTCGGATTTCCTCTGTCCCCACTGCCGGGAGTTCGTCGAGGGTCCTGAAAAACAGCTTATCGAGGAATACGTCAAGACGGGCAAAGTGCGTTTTGTTTTCAAGCACTTCGTGCTCAGCGAACGTTCACTCCCGGCAGCCAATGCTGCAGAGTGCGCTCGTGAACAGGGGAAGTTCTGGGAATATCATGACTATCTGTACGCCAGACAAGCCACGGACTCCCCCTTCCCCACGCAGAAACTCA
>WGAA01000292.1 GCA_015489285.1 Anaerolineae bacterium
GCCACCAGCGAGCCCTCCTTCAGCCCCCAGCGGCGCCGAATGTCCTCAGGAATGGTCACCTGTCCTTTTTCCTGGACAACCGAAATTTTCGTGCCACCCATGACCTCACCCTCTTCGTAGAACATCCTTCCTTGCCCGGAGTATACGTTCGGAATGGTCTCGGGGTCAAGTGATTTGGGCCCGGAGTTCCGAAGTCTTCACGACTTCGGAACTCCGGCTTCCGGCGGTCTCTACGAGGCCACGACCCGGTAATTCCGCATCATGCCCATGTCCTCGTGCTCCAGGTTGTGGCAGTGGTAGAGGTAGAGGCCGGTGTAGTCCTTGAACTCCACTTCCACCTGCACCCGCTCGCCGGGCATCACCAGGACGGTGTCCTTGCGGCCCACGTCCACGTAGCCGTCCTTCACCGTCTCCCAGTTGGCCCGCTGGGTGGCGTTCACGGGCGGTGTGCGGGATACGACCCGGAATTGCAGGCCGTGGATGTGCATGGGATGCGGCATGCCCATCATGCCTCCGCCGCCCGGTCCACCCATGCCCCCCGGCGGCATGTTGGCGAACTCCCACACCTCCCGCGCACCCAATTGCACGACCTCGTCCGGGGCCACCGCGGTCATCTCGAACACACGACCGTTGATGGTCCACCGGCCGCGCTGCATGTAGAGGTAGAAGGTGCGGGTGGCCTCCACCCGTGTCGCCACGACCGAGGACCCGGCGGTGGGCCCCTGCGCCAGGAAGGGCATGTAGGCGACGGGTGACACGCTCGGCGTGGGTGTCGGTGTGGGGGACGCTTCCACCACCTCGAAGGAGGCGACGGTGAACGCGGCGCCGTTGGGCAACGCGGTGCCCCCGCCGCCCATGCCGCCACCCGGCGAGAAGGACCGGCTCTCCAGGCGCACGCGGTCGCCGACGCCCTTCCCGCCGAAGTCGGCCAGCACCTCCACCCGCTCGCCGGGCGCGATGGTCACGTACGGCCGTTGGACGGCCGCGTCCAGCAGGCCGCCGTCCGTGGCGATGACCCTCATGGGCGTGCCGTCGGACCAGGCCAGTTTGTAGATGCGGGAGTTGGAGCCGTTGAGGACGCGCAGGCGGTACGCGGTGGCCTCCACCTGGAAACTCGCGTTCGGCCGCCCGTTCACCAGGATGGTGTCGCCCAGGAACCCCGCCATAGGCGTCGAGTACACCAGTTGATTGTTGGCGTCAAACGTGCGGTCCTGGAGAACCAGGGGCAGGTCGTACTTCCCCGCGGGCAAGCCCCGGGCGGCCTCCCCCTCGTCGCCGATGACGATCAGCCCGGCCAGCCCCCGGTACGCCTGCGGCCCCGTCCGCCCATGCGGGTGGGGGTGATACCAGTACGTGCCCGCCTCGTCGTCGACCCGGAACTCGTAGGTGTACGTCTCACCGCGCTCGATGACGAAGCGCGGTGGCCGTCCGCGGCCTCCGGGACGTGGAGCCCGTGCCAGTGGACGATGCTCTCCTCGGGGATGTCGTTGGTGAAGCGCACGCGAACCCGCTGGCCCTTGCGCCAGCGCATCACAGGACCCAGGTACGTGTCCGGCAGGGACAAGATGGCGTCGGAGGGGCCGGAGAGAACGCGGGCGCGGTACACCCACACGTCCGTCTTCGCCCCGGGCAGGATGGCGACCTGCGCCGGCTCCGCGCGGAGCGCGATCTCCACATCGGGGACAAAGGGCACGTCGTCGCCCCCGGAGGGTCGGGCGGCGAGGGTCCGCCTGCCCGTGCCCGCGGAGAGGACGGCCAGGGACCCCAGGCCCAGGTACTTGAGAAACTGTCGTCGGGATACGTGCTTCATAAAAGTGCTCCTTGCTCAGGCTCGAATCTCGAAATTTCGCATCATCCCCATGTCCTCGTGCTCCAGGTTGTGGCAGTGATAGAGGAAGAGGCCGGTGAAATCTTGGAAGCGACGGATGACCCGTACCCGCTCCCCGGGCATGACCAGCACCGTGTCCTTCCACCCCTCGTCCACGTGCCCCTCCCGGACGCTCTCCCAGGCGCGCTGGCCCGCGGCATCCACCTCCCGTCCCACCACCTGGAACTGCTCACCGTGCATGTGCATGGGATGCGGCAACATGCCCATCCCCATCCCCGAACCCACGTTGTGGAACTCCCACACCTCCGTGGTGTTCAGGCGCACGACCTCATCCGGGGCCACCGCGGTCATCTCGAAGGTGCGGCCGTTGAGCGTCCAGCCCACGCC
>WGAA01000293.1 GCA_015489285.1 Anaerolineae bacterium
AGATGTGTATAAGAGACAGGAGGTGGGGTCGCGTGGGCGAACTCCCCTTGACTCATCAACGCCTCCCAGTAGGACTCATCGGGTTGCCAGGGATAATCGGGCGTCTTGTACGTCACGGTCTCCTCCTCAGCACATCCTGATGTGGGGATAGCGGGTGTGGTGTGCACACGCCCGGCATAGCGTTCCCTTCCGGCACGGGGGCACGGGGAACCCTCGCGCCGAAGTACTACCATTATAGGGCATATCCCGCGTAATTGTCAAGACCTGTGAAACAAACTTACATACTTTGCACGAATTTTTCGGCCCTCTGATAGGGAGTTTTACGGACGCGTGGAGAGTATTCCACTCCTCTATCAAAAATTTTGACGCCCCATCGACCCTCACGTGTCCGCGGGGCCGTTGTCCTGATGGGCCAGGTGCTCGACCTCCATTTCCCGCAGAACCCGGGCCACCTCCGCGATGGCCACCCGTTGCTTGCGATACAGGTCGGATTCGCTCATGGCCAGGCGGTGGGCCACATCCTGGACCCGGTTCCCCTGGATGAACTTCAGCTCCAGGATGTTGTACAGAAGCCACTCCGACGCGGTCATGCGGCGTTTGCCGCTGGGCCGGAGACGCTCGATGGCCCGGAGCAGCACGTTTTGCAGGGCCCGTGTGCGGTGGGTCCCCTGCTGTTCCGCCTCTTTCGCCACGACTTGCAGCTCCAGCAGGGGGTTCTCGCTGAGCTTGGGGCCGCCCCAGAAGTGGCGCAGCGCGTCCCGTACCCAGTTGACGAAGTCGGCTTCGCTGGCGCTCACGGCCGGGCTGGCTACCCCCGGGTTGAGCATGGCAGAGGTGGCGTGCATCTGCTGCAGGCGGATGATGGTGGGCACGGTGCGCTGTAAGAGGGCGAAGATGTGTTGCTGGAGGTGACGGTTCTCCACGGCCGCGCGGGCTCGCTGCAACAGCGTCCGTACCGTGGCCCGGGCCTCCGCGTCCTCCTGCAAGGGTTCGGCCGGGGTGACCCCTACGATCCCGATGATGTCCCCCTCCTCCATGCGCAGCGGGGCGATCAGGTAGCGCCGGAAGGGCACGAAGGGCCACGCCGCGTCGGGGGGGACTTTGGCGGCTTCGCGGAGGATTTGGGCCATCGTCTTGGGCGTCAACAGGGACAACGCGGGCTCCGCCGGACCGTAGACGGCCTGGACGTGCCAGGCGTCCTCCCCCGCCACCAGGATGAAGCCGTACTCGGCCCGCATGTGCTCGCACAGGGTGATGAGGGTGTTGTTCAGGTACTGGCTCAGGTCGGACGAGGTCAGCAGGCGTCGGTCCAGTTCCTCCAACCAGTCCAGCTCCTGGCGGTCCTGGGGGTACACCAGCCGGTCGACCCACGGCATGAGGACGTGGATGATCCCCTGTCCCACGACGATGAGGCCGGTGACGGTGAAGATGAGGAGGACTTCCCGCGGGATGTGGAGGAAGGAGTCCAGGCGCAGGATGACGAGGGTGGCGGATATGACGCTGACGGCAAGGAACGGCCCGCTGAGGAGGAAACGGACCAGGTTGCGTTTCACCACCCGGTCCGGTGTCAACACCCCGTAATAGGCGACTGTGTAGGCGATGACGACGAGGGCCAGGGCCACCAGGATGTTGCCGAAGAAGGTGATGAGGAGGACGAAGTGGGTGAGGGAAGGAGTGCGGGAGGAGGTGACGACGAGGTAGGGGAAGACGGCGAGCCCGGGCAGGGTGAACGCCAGGGCCATGCGGGTGATGCGGCGACGGGCCACCTGGGTCAGGGCGCGCTGTCGGGCCCGGTAGACCGTGTGCGTCCCCAGGGTGAGGGTGAGCAGGTAGTACAGGACGAAGATGGCAAAGAAGGGCCCGGGAGCCATCTGGTTGATGGGGGGAGAGTACTGGCCGGGCCGGATGAGGAGGTTGCTGAACCAGGCCAGGAGCACGAAGAAGAAGCTGAGCCCGTAGCTCCCGATGACGGCCCCTCGGAGGAGCTGGGATGGATAGCCGGTTGCCTGGAGGATGGCGTAGGAGAGGTGGAGGTAGGCGACGGGCATGAACGCGATGCCCAACCACTGGAGGCGTAACCACCGCTGCGCGCTGCGCGCGTGGGTCACATAAGGTAACACCAGGTCCCCCACGTAGACGATGAGCAGGCTCCCCAGGAGCGCGACGAACCCCAGGGCGACCTGGCTGCGGAAGTTGTTGGCCAGGATGTAGACGGCCAGGGAAAAGCTGAGCACAGCCGTCGCAGCGATAATCAGCTCATTGGCAAAGACCAAAAGCAAGGTGACGTCCATCTTCCTTCACCGCTCCCCCCGCTCTGAGCCCTCAGATCAACCGTCGTCTTAAGAGACGGCTCAGATAAAGGGCAATGTTCCCCTCACTGAGATACGCATCGTTGTACCCTGAAGGTGCAAATCCCCGACGGCGCAGGAACTGGATGGCCGGGTCGTTCCGCATGTCCACGATGCACATGGCCCGGGTGAGTCCGCGACGGGCGGCCGCGTCCAGGGCCCGCTCGAGCAGGCGGGACCCGATCCCCTCCCGCCGACGGGAGACGTCCACAATCAGGTGCCGGATCCAGGCCAACCCCTCCTCCGGCCCCCAATCCACATCCACGCACCCCACCACCTGTCCCTCGTCCACGGCCACCCAAATGCCGTCCCGCTGCTCGTAATGGCGGATGAGGGATTCCCCCAGCTGGGGGGAGGGCAAACGCATGGGGCGGGGCAGCCGAACCCGCTGGATGACCACGGACAGCCGGTCCTCTTCCAGGGAGCGGTGGATCTGCCACACGTACAACGTCTCCGCCCGGCCGTTCAACTGGAAACACGCGTTCACATCCTGCAGTGTGGGAAATCGAATATGAACCACCCTATTCCCTCCTTCTGGTGCAGAGAGTAACGAGTAAGAAGTAACGAGTAAGGAGCTGGCGTATTATGGGTGTTGGCGTAATGAGTGAAACTTGGGTGAAACGAGTAACGATTGACGATTAACGATTAAAAGTCTGGAACGAGGGCCAGGTTTGCCCTACAGCGCCCCCTCCCTCACACCGGCGGAATCGGAAACCGAACCTGCATGCGCCGAACCCCGTCGCTTTCCTCCACCTCGTATACCGTCAACACCAACACCGTCGTGTCGTCGACAGGACGGCCCTCGTCCAACGCCAGGGCCCGGGCCAACAACCCATCCGCCAGGACCCGCGCCTCCCGGCCGTCCTCCCGGTGAAAACGCACCAACATCTCCTCATAAGGCACCCGCTCCCCCCGTCGGCGGCCCGCGTCCAGCAAACCGTCGGAAAAGGCCAGGACCGTCATCGGGGGGCTCAGGGGCCACTCGCGGATGACGGGACGGGTGGCCGTGTACACTCCCACCGGCTCACTCTCCTCGTCCAACCGGATCAGCGTGTCCCCACGCATGAGGAGCACGGGGCTCCGCGTGTTCCGGGAGACGACCAGCGTGCGCGTCCGCAAGTCCACGGAAAGAATGACCAGATCCGCGGACACCTGTCCCCGACGGTGGAGCCGCAAGTAATCGTGGGCCGCGCGCGCCGCGGCCCCGTCCCGGACCCCTTCGGCCAGGAGGGCAACGACCTTCCGGACGACCATGTTGCTGATGCGTTTGGCCGCGCGGCCGCTGCGTTGCCCATCGGCCAGGACCAGGGAGAGCCCGCCGAAGGGCCGTTCCACCATCTCCACCGTATCCCCGCTCTCGCTGACCGCGTACTTCTTCACCTTGGCCACCGCGGCCTGCACTTCGACGACCATCCTCTTCCTCACCTCTGTGAATACCAGCGCCACCACGTGGCCGGGCCGGGCACGCGCGTCCAGGGCACCGGGTCCACCGGAACGCCGTACACCCGCATCTCCCAGTGCAAGTGGGCTCCCGTGGACAACCCCGTGTTCCCCACCTTCCCGATCACATCCCCCCGCTGGACGACCTGCCCCGGCTGCACGTCGATTTCGGACAGATGCCAGTAATTGCTCATGACGCCGGCGCCGTGATCGATGATGACCGCGTTTCCCCGCACCTTCAAGGGTTCGGCCAGGACGACGACCCCCGTTGCAGGCGCGTGGACGGGCGTCCCCACCCCCGCGACCATATCCTGCCCCGTGTGATAACTGCGGATGGGCCCCCCGTTATACGACCGCCGTCCCCCGTAGGGCGCGGATGTGGGATATTGCGTGGGGTCGAGGGGCCAGGCAAAGGGGGCCTGCCAGAGGGGGCCGCCGTGACTTTCCGCCCACACCCGGGCCAGACGTTCGGCTTCGGCCCGCACGATATCGGGGGCGAGCAACGCCCCTTTGGCCTGGGGCAACACCACGTACTGGACATCGAAGGTGCGGGAGATCACCTGCACCGGGAAGAGGAGCGTCCGCGTCGGCAAATCCCCCACGCCGATGTGCAACGTCACCGTCAACACCCCGGGTTCCACGAACCCGTGCAAGGGGACGAAGCCCCGCAACTCCCCGTCGACGGGCACCAGGGGCACATCCGTGTCGAAAATGCGGACGGTGGCCGTGAGGGGCTGGTGGGTCGTGGGACGCAGGGAGACGACGGCCGTATCCCCCGGTTGGACGTGGGGAGGAAGGAGGCTCACCGCGACCCCCAGGGCTTGGGCCGCCGCGTACTCGCGAGCCCGGGCGTGCCAGAGGTCCCAGGGGGATGGGCCGGAGGTGTGGGGGATGCCCAGTCCCAGGAGGATGCCCCCTGCTGCGTGCGCTTGAACTCGGGTGGTCCAGGCGAGAAGGCAGGGGACCCGCAACGTCTGGCCTATCTCGATGTGGTCGGGGTTGTCCAGGCCGTTGAGGCGCATCAACGTGGCCACATCGGTGCCGAACCGTTCCGCGATGAGGGAGAGCGCGTCGCCCGGTTGGACCGTGTACACCGTGGGCACAGGACAGGGCGCGTCCGCGAGCGCGCGGCGACTTCCCCCTCCCAGGACGAGGAGGAGCGCCAGGACCCCGTAAAGGACGAGAACAACCGGGCCGCGCAAAGGGCCCCTATCCCTCATCTTCGTCGAAAAAGCCCTCCTTTGGAATGGCAATGTAGGGCAGGTTTCTGTAGAACTCCGCGTAGTCCAACCCGTAGCCTATCACAAAGGCGTTGGGAACTTCAAACCCCACGTAATCGATGGGCACATCCACCTCCCGTCGGGACCGTTTGTCCAGGAGGGTCACCACGCGCAGGGACGCGGGTTCACGGCTGAGGAGCATACGACGGAGATAGCTGAGCGTGTGTCCCGTGTCCACGATGTCTTCTACGATGAGGACGTTCCGACCGATGATGGGGATGTCCAGGTCCTTGAGGATGCGCACGATGCCCGAGGATTCGGTGGCCGCGCCGTAACTGCTGGTGGCCATGAAGTCGATGCTGTGGGGGATGGTGATGTGCCGCATGAGATCGGCCAGGAAGACGACACTTCCCTTGAGGATGGCCACGAGGAGCAGGTCCTGTCCCTCATAATCCCGAGAGATCTGGGCTCCCAGTTCCGCCACCCGTTGACGAATTTGTTCCTCCGTGATGAAGATCTCCAGGTGTTCCAACCGCCAATGGGGTTTCACTGCCCTCATGATACCTCCTTTTCCTCTTGGGATGATAACTTGCGCACGACAAGCCCTTTGAGATACCTCCCCTCAGGGAAACTCAGGCGAACCGGGTGGTCCGGGGCCTGATCCAGGTAGGCCAGGATCTGTCCTTCCACCCCCGCGTCCACACTGGCCCCGAAGACGATCTTCTGGAACAGATCCGGGTCGATGAGCCCGGAGCAGGAGAAGGTGACGAGGATGCCCCCGGGGGTGAGGAGGCGGAAGGCGAGCAGGTTGATGTCCTTGTATCCTCGGGTCGCCCGGGGCAACGCGGCCCGGTGGGTGGCGAACTTAGGGGGGTCGAGGATGATCATGTCGAAGGTGTGGCCCGCCCGCCGGTATTCCCGGAGCCCCTGGAAGACGTCTCCCCGGATGTTCGTCCACAGGTCCGGGCCGAATCCGTTGAGGGTGAGGTTTTCCTCGGCCAGATGGAGGGCTTCCGCGGACGCGTCCAGGTTGGTCACGTGGATCGCCCCGTGACTCAACGCGTAGACGGCGAAGGCGCCCGTGTAGGAGAAGGCGTTGAGCACCCGACGTCCGGCCGCGTAGGGGGCCACTCGGGCCCGGTTCTCCCGCTGGTCCAGGTAAAATCCCGTCTTCTGGCCCCGCCACACGTCCACGAGGAAGGTGAAGTCGTGTTCCCGAATGGAGAGACGGCGGAGCGGCGGTTCCCCCCAGAGGACGCCGACACGGGGGGAGAGGCCTTCCTGCTTGCGCACGTCCACGTCGCTGCGCTCGAAAATGCCCGCGGGATGGGCGACGTCCACCAGCGCGGGGAGGATGTGTTCCAGGGCGCGTTCTATCCCCAACGTGAGGACCTGGAGGACGAGCCAGCGTTCGTAGACGTCGACGATGAGGCCGGGAAGGCCGTCGCTTTCGCCGTGGACGGCCCGCCAGGCGGTGGTGCGCCCCCGGACGATTTCGTCACGGCGTTGCCAGGCTTCGGCGATCCGCCGGTACCAGAAATGGGCGTCGATGGGTTCATGTTCGTCCCAGGTGAGGAGGCGCACCCGAATTTGGGAGTGGGGGTTGTAGTAGCCCCGCGCGAGGAAGCGGCCGTCGTGGGCGGTGACCGTGACGATGCCTCCCGGGGTGGCCCCGCGGACGCGCGCGATGGCTCCGGAGAAGATCCAGGGGTGGCGACGGAGGACGGGCTTTTCCTTTCCCGGTTTGAGGATGACTCGACCTTCACTCATGGCCGCGCTCCACGTGTACGATGGCGATCCGTTTCGTTTGGGGGGTGATGCGGGCGGCGTGCCCCTGACGCACGCCGACGATCCACAGGACCCGGTCCGTAGCGTCGACGAGGAGAGGCCAGCGTTCACGCGCGGTACGGGGGACTTTGGCGTTGATCATGATCTCGCTGACCAGAACGTTTTTGCCCGCCATGCCCAGGGGCTCCATCCGCTCCCCCGGGCGTCGGGGACGGATCTTGAGGGGGTAGCGAAGCCGGTCCGCGTCGAAGTACGCGGTCCAGGGGTCCGGGTTCGTGCGCCAGGCCGAGCCCACGTCCTCCCGGGGGTGCACGGTCAACCGCAGTTGCCATCCCCCACCGAGGGGGTACGTTCCCGGTCCCGGGAGTTCGATTTCGTGAACCTGGGGGAGGTCCCAGGTGGGCGGGGTGTCGGCTTCGCCGATCCAGAAGGTATCGTATTCCCGCTGGAGGATGAGCCCCGCGGGGAGGGGGTGCTGCGACCCGGCCGATGTGGTCCGGTCCTCCAAGAAGGCTCGGGCGGCTTCGATCTGGCGGAAGCCGATGTCCCGCAGTTCCCGGCGCAGGTGCATGACCGCGTCCCGCAAGAGGGCCCGCCGCAGGGCCAGGGGCTGGGCCCTCCAGTGGGGGAGGGAGAAGCGAAGGCCGTGGGGGTATTCACGGACGAGGGTCGCGGCCCAGGCCGCGGCGGAGAGGGGGTGGAGGAGCTGGAAGTCCGCGGCCGCGATTTCCCCCAGCGCGTAAAGGGCGTTCCGGATCTGGGGGTTGAGTTGTTCCAACATGGGCAGGATGTGGTGGCGTAGCCGGTTGCGGAAGTAGGTGGTATCCAGGTTGGAGCGGTCGAAGCGGTAGGCCAGGTGGTGTTCCCGGGCGTAGGCTTCGATGGCGCTTCGGGGGGTCCACAGG
>WGAA01000294.1 GCA_015489285.1 Anaerolineae bacterium
CCCCGGCGCACCCGCTTGGCAAAGCACCCCTTCCCGCTCAAGGAGGAGGTTTTGCCGTTTCCCCCGCCTCAGAAGGAGACGCAAGAGGAGGGGAAGGCGTCCGCCTCGGCGGCCCAGGCAGCGCCTCCGTAACCCAATATTCCACGATGTGTTGGCGGTTCCTTCCGCTGTTAAGGTGCCTGAAAGTCTCCACGATGTCTTGGCGTATGACACCTACCAAATTGAAATACACTCCCCAAATTTGTGAAATTTCCCCTTTTGCGCATCTCTCGGTACAATATAGAGCCATGGAAGTTCGGTCATCTGAGGAAGGGAACAGGGGGACGGTCCTTCCCTTGGGGTTGTTCACACGGCAGAAAACAGTTGCACATCGTCGGAGCCCACTATGATTGAGGCAACACCCCCGAAAGAACAAAGTAGTTCCTCGGCACGTACTGCGCGCATCCTCGTAGCCGAAGACGACGCGGCCCTTCGTCAACTTTTGGAAATGTCTTTGCGGGCTTTCGGGTACGAAGTCCTCTCCGCCGAAGATGGGGAGGCGGCACTGGAGGCCTTTCTCGACCAGCCGGTGGACCTGGTCATCCTGGACATCATGATGCCCCGCATGGACGGCTTGCAAGTGCTGCAGGAGATCCGTCGCCGCTCTGACGTTCCCGTTATTATGCTCACGGCTTTGGGACGTCCGGATGATGTCGTGCGTGGGTTGCGCATGGGCGCGGACGATTACATTCCCAAGCCCTTCACCTTCAAGGAGGTGGCGGCCCGTGTCGAGGCGGCTTTGCGCAGAGCCCAGTGGTCCCGGGAACAGCGCACGCCTCTCATCCTTCAGGGATGTGGCATCAAGCTCAACGTCCCCGCCCGAGAAGCCTACGTGGACGGCAAACAGGTTCATCTCTCCCCAACGGAATTCGCCTTGCTCCACTATCTCATGCATCGGGCCGGTCAGGCGGTGAGCAAGGAGGAGCTGTTCCAGAACGTTTGGGGCTACGAGTTCAGCGGCGGCAGTAATCTGATCGAGGTGGCCATTCGACGCCTGCGGTACAAGATCGAGGAGAACCCGCAGAAACCCAGGCGCATCATCACCGTACGCGGTGTAGGCTATCGGTTTGGTCCATGTTCGGAGGACGCTCCGGAGGGGTAAGGGGGAGGAAGTGACCTTTGATTGAACGGTTGCGCGGTCGCGTGTGGGAGAAGGATGAACACTCGGTCGTAGTCGAAGTGGGGGGGATTGGGTTGATGGTCCACGTGCCCCACCCTCTGGCCGTCCGCCTTCGGGAGGGCGAGGAGGTTGAGCTGTACACTCACTTTCACGTGCAGATGCAAGCCCGTGAGGGGGGCTTGAGCCTCTACGGCTTCGAACGTCGAGAGGAGCGGGACTTGTTCCGCCTGTTGCTCAACGTCTCCGGTGTCGGTCCTCGTGCGGCGTTGAGTTTGATCTCCTCCCTGAACGCTCCCGCCTTACAGCGGGCTATTTTGGACGAGCAACCTGAACTCCTCAGTCGTGTTCCCGGTGTGGGAAAGAAAACGGCGCAAAAGATCGTGTTGGAACTGAAGGATAAAGTCGGGGTTACCGCGGGGGCCCCCGAGGAGCTGGTGAGCCTTCACACCGCGGACATGGAGGTGGTGGAGGCCCTGGTCGCCCTGGGGTACAGCGTGGTGGAGGCCCAGCGGGCCGTCCAAGGGCTCCCGCGCGATGTGGTGGATGTGGAGGAGCGATTGCGGTTGGCCCTAAGTCGTTTGGCCCCGTGAACCTTTCGAGAACTCATCCCCCGGTCTTCCCGAGCCCGCCCGTGTTCCACCGTGCCGGGCACAGGTTACCCCAGCGAGCTATTGGAGGCGCATATGGACAAGCAGGCAATTTTGGAAAAACAGCGTACCTATCTTTGGCCCAATTATCTCCTCTACTACACGGATCCCCTTCCTCTGGAACGGGGAGAGGGGCTGTACGTGTGGGATGTAGAAGGCCGTCGGTATCTGGACTTTTTCGCGGGCATCCTGACGACCAGCGTTGGCCACCGCCACCCCAAAGTGACGGAACGGGTCAAGGAGCAGGTGGACAAGATCGTGCACACGTCCACCCTGTACCCTCACGAGAACACGGTCAACCTGGCCGAGAAATTGGCCGAAATTGCCCCCGGACGCCTGCAGCAGTCCTTCTTCACCAATTCGGGCACCGAGGCGAACGAGACGGCCATCATGCTGGCCAAGGTGTACACGGGACAGCAGGAGGTCATCGCCTTGCGTCACGGTTACAGTGGACGTTCGGCCTTGGCCATGTCGTTGACCGGGATCTCCAGCTGGCGGATCGGCGGGACCCAGGTTCCGGGCATAAAACACGCGCCCAACGCCTACTGTTATCGGTGCCCCCTGAAGCTTTCCTACCCCCAATGTGGTGTTGCCTGTGCTTACGCCCTGGAGGACGTCATCAAGACCTCCACGTCCGGCAAGATCGCGGCCGTTCTCGTCGAGCCCATCCAGGGGGTCGGGGGCTTCGTCACCCCGCCTCCCGAGTATTTCAAGATCGTGGAGGAGATCACCCACCATTATGGGGGGCTCTTGATCGTCGATGAGGTGCAGACGGGCTTCGGCCGCACGGGCACGTATTGGTTTGGTATCGAGCACTGGGATGTGGAACCGGATATCATGACTATGGCGAAGGGGATAGCCAACGGGTTCCCCCTGGGGAACACGATGACCCGCCCCGAAATCGCGGAGGCCATGCCCCAGGCCGGACTCACCATTAGCACCTTTGGGGGCAACCCTGTCTCCTCCATTGCCGCGCTGGCGACCATCGAGGTGCTCCAGGAGGAGGCGGATCCCGGTCACGTCGCCGAGGTCGGATCCCACCTGAGGAAGGGGTTGGATGCCCTGTGGGAGAAGTATCCCGTCATCGGTGAGGTACGGGGTAAAGGGTTGATGCAAGGAGTGGAGTTGGTCAAGGACCGGGAGAGCAAGGAGCCGGCCCCCGACGCCGTCAACATGTTGTTCGAGGAAACCAAGGCGCGTGGCCTTCTCATCGGAAAGGGGGGCGCCTACGGGAATGTCGTTCGTGTCGCGCCTCCGCTGACCGCGACGAAGGCCCATGTGGAGGAAGCCCTGGAGATCCTGGACGAAGCGTTCGCCCGCGTTCAGGAGGCCTTTTCCTGAGTTGAGATTCCTCCCTGCTGGATAATGCGACCTTTGATGACCCGAGGGCCGGTGGGGCGAGGGCTCCCCCCCTCGGGTTCTACAGTAATACCGATGGCCTCGTATTCCCCCAAAGGCCGCGGAGCCCTTATCAGGACGGTAATCTCCTTTTCCCCCCGCACGCGGAACACGGCCCCACTATCCCGGTGTCCGTTGCGGATGAGCCATACCTGGTAGGCCTTGCCCTCGGGCAGAGGGGGCAAGTGGTCCAGGTGGAGAAGGGCGATGGAGGTATCCGGTTGGAAGATGAGGATTCCTCCGGCTTCCGGCGCGAGCGCGTCCCCGGTGACCTGCACTCGTTGCGCGTCGGCGAGGAAGGCGATGGCCGTCGCCTGGAGTGCCGCCTCTTGCTTCACGCGCGTCAGGCGGGCCATCCAATAGGCGTTGGTAAAGAAGAGGAGCACCACGGCTGCGATGGCTGCCCACGTTTGCCATCGCGGGAAGAGGAAGCGGGCGGGGGACGTGGACCGCGAGCGTTTCTTGATGTCGGACGGTTGGGGTGGTGCTATTTGGGCCAGCAGCCGCTCCTCCAGCGTGGCCGGAGCGGCGACCAGAGGGACGGTGTAGAGGAACATGTCCGATAACTGGGTGTAGTCGGCCAGCAGCGCGCGACACACTTCGCAATGGCGGATGTGCTGCTCTACCAGAGCGGTCTCGTCCGCATCCGTGGCACCAATGGCATAGGCCGGAATCAATTGACTGACGACCTGGTGTTCCTCACGTTCGCTCAACGTTCCATACCCTCCTGCCACATATCCCGTAGCTTCGTCAGCGCCAATCGCAGCCGACTTTTCACCGTCCCCAAGGGGATTCCCAGGTATTCGGCCAATTCCCGATGGGTGAACCCTTGAAAGTAGGCCAATTCGACCACCTGTCGTTGTTCCTTGGGTAAGCGTTCGACGAGCATGCGCAAATGTTGTCCCATTTCCCAGAGATCGTGGTCCGCCTGGGCCGTGTGGACCTCAACGCGGCTGGGCACCGTTTTCTCCTCGTCGGCCGCCCGAAATCGTCGGTTTTCGTAACGCAAGCGATCGATGGCCGCGAAACGGGTGATACTCAGCAGCCACGTGCCGAAGCGCCCGCGTGTCGCATCGTAAAGGTGATGTTTGTGCCAGAGTTTCATGAACACGTCCTGCACGACCTCTTCTGCCAGCTCCGGATCGCGGGTTACCCGCAGGGCCACGCTGTAAACCGCGTTGGCATAACGGTGATATAGCGCGCGAAACGCGTCTCGGTCTCCTTTTTCCACCCGCTGTAACAGGAGGATATCGTTCGTTTGCGTGTCGCGCATGCGTCATAACCCTTGGCGTGGAATGGACGACCATATGGTACGCCAAGGGAAGCAAATGGTCAATGACGTCGATTACCTTTTCACCAGATCCATGACGATCATCTCGTACACGTCCTCATGTCCCATGGTGACCTGGGGGTTCTCCAGCCACAAGCCCGGGCGAAAGCCGCGCCGCCAAAATTCCTCCAACCACCGTGGGTCACGGCTGAGAACGTGGATGGGGGTCGCATATCCGTCGCTCCGGGCGGACACGGCCGGTGGTTGGTGGTCGCCGATGAGTATGACCAGGGCGTTTTCATCTTCCAGGTGGAGGAGGAAATCCCCCAGCATGTTGAGGTCATAGTCGATGGCTTGCCAGTAGTTCTCCCGCAATTGAGTGAAGGGGAGGCGGTCCGTTTCCTCCGGTGCCTGGGATCCACCCCGGAAGGCGGCGGTGGCCAACGTCCTCCAGTCGTCGACGACAGGGGGCAGGGGGACCCAGGGGTAATGGGAACTCTGCGTCAGGAAGAAGAGGAACAGAGGGCCCTCGTGGTGCCGCGCGAATTCTCCAATGTACCCTAAAGTAAACTGGTCCGGCGGCGAAGGCCCCCACCCGTAAAGCGGACCGTGATAGTCCAAATCCTCGAAGGTTATCCACCGATCCGCTCCGTAGAAGCGCCGGTTCTCCTCGGTTTCCCGCGGGGAGAGCTTGCGGGTGATGGGCACCACCCACACGTAGTCATACCCCTTGCTGTGCAGGAAGCGTCCCAGGTTAGGGTAGGGGAGGACCTGATATTTTTCGCGTAGAGCCAGATACTGGACGTGCTGGGGGATGCGCAGGCCGAACATGGCGCTGGTGTACGCCAGCCAGGAGCCCCCACCCCAGGTGGGGGATTCGCTCAGGGAGCTGACCATGTGCCATCCCCGGG
>WGAA01000295.1 GCA_015489285.1 Anaerolineae bacterium
GAAGAGGAGGACGTCATCCGGGTGGCCATTGTCGGGCGGCCTAATGTGGGGAAGTCGACCCTTCTCAACCGCCTCGCCCGAAGTGAACGGGCCATCGTCAGCGACATCGCGGGCACGACCCGGGACGTGGTGGATACGGAGGTGCGCTGGGAGGGGCGCCCCTTTGTGTTCCTGGACACGGCGGGCATCCGACGACGTGGGTCTATCCAGCGAGGGGTGGAGTACTACAGCGTGCTCCGGGCGTTACGGGCCATCGAACGCAGCGATGTCGTCCTCCTCGTCCTGGATGCCACCGAGGGCGTGACGGCCCAGGACGCTCATATCGCCGGTTACGCGCTGGACGCCTATCGGAGCATCATCATCGTCGTCAACAAGTGGGATCTGGTGGAAAAGGACACCTACACGATGGTGGAGTACACCCGACGTATCCGCCACGAGCTCAACTTCATCGATTTCGCCCCCATCCTCTTCATCTCGGCTAAAACCGGGCAGCGGGTCTCCCGTATTCTGCCCCTGGTGGAACACGTTTACGAGGAACGATTCGTGCGCCTGCCCACGAGCAAGTTGAACCGCGTGGTCCAGGAGGCCCTGGTGGAGCATCCCCCACCGATGAAGGGGACTCGCCAGTTGCGCCTTTACTACGTAACCCAACCGGGCGTGGACCCACCCACCTTCGTCTTCTTCGTCAACGATGCCGAACTCGTCCACTTCTCCTACCAACGATATCTGGAGAACAAGATACGGGAGCAACACCCTTATGACGGGACTCCGTTGAAGTTGATCTTTCGGAGCCATGAAGGGAAGCGGCGGAAAAAGGGATGAGGGGGCCGATGCACGGAGGCAAGTGGTGGGCCAAGGGGGTTTTGTTACTCGCGCTCTTCTCCTCCATCGCCTATCTCGGCCGCGTGTATGTCGCCATGTTGCGTCCCGCCGCTCCCCCTACGGTGACGCGCAGGCCCTCGGGAACCCCGACGCCCTCCCCAACGTCCACACGATGGCCTTCCCCGACGCCGACGGGGACGCCTTCGCCCCTCTCCGTCGACGGGGAGCGCGCGTACAAGCACGTGGTCGCCCAGGTGGCCTTCGGCCCCCGCGTGCCGGGCAGTGAGGCGAGCCGCCTCACCCGGCAGTACATCCGTGGCACCATGGAACGGGATGGGTGGGTGGTGGTCGAGGACCGGTTTACCTACCGCGGGGTCACGCTGGTCAATGTGATCGCTCAGAGGGGAACGGGCCCCTCGCTGGCCCTGGCCGCCCATTACGATTCCCGGGCCCGGGCCGACCGGGACCCGGACCCCGAACGGCGCAACGAGCCCGTCCCGGGGGCCAATGACGGCGCCAGTGGCGTCGCGGCCCTCCTGGAGCTGGGCCACGTTCTGGCCCATAACGTGCCGCAGGACACCTTCCGGCTGTACTTCTTCGACGGGGAGGATCAGGGCGGCCTGAACGGGTGGCCCTGGGCCGTAGGCGCCCGCCACGAGGCCCAGAAGGTGCAACCCGGGGAGGTCCAGACGCTTGTCCTCCTGGACATGGTGGGGGATAAGGAGCAGACGTTCTACTGGGAAGGGAATTCAGATGAACACGTGCGGATGTCCCTTTGGGACGTCGCGGCCGAGCTGGGATACGGGTCCGTTTTCATCCCCCGGGTGAAGTACACGGTCGTCGATGACCATGTTCCCTTTGTGGAACGGGATATCCCGGCCGTGGACATCATCGACCTGGATTATCCCTACTGGCACACGGTGTCGGACACGGTCGACCGGGTGAGCCCGGAGAGTTTGGCCCGAGTGGCCCAGGTGGTGTACACCTGGATCGTTCGGGAACACACGCGCGTTAGGAGGCCATGATGATCACCCTGTCACAACGGTTGCAGCGAGTGCCCCCCTATCCCTTTGTCGTCATCGCGCAGAAGGTGCGCGAGCTTCAGGCGCGGGGCGTGGATGTCATCCGCATGGACATCGGCGCTCCGGATATGCCGCCACCTCCGCAAGTCGTCGAGGCCCTGTACGAGATGGCCCGCCGTCCTGATGTGCACCGCTACCCGGGGTATCGAGGAACGCCGGAGCTCAAACAGGCCTTTGCCGAGTATTACGAACGGCGCTTCGGGGTCTCCCTGGACCCGGAACGGGAGGTGTTGCCCCTGTTGGGCTCTAAGGAGGGATTACACCACCTGACCCTCGCGCTGGTCGACCCCGGCGACGTGGTGCTCGTCCCCGATCCGGGGTACATTACCTATCAGACGGCGACCTTGTTGGCCGGCGGGGAGATGTACCCTCTCCCCCTGCGGGAGGAGCGGGGGTTTTTGCCCGATTTGGAGGGCATACCGGAGGCCGTCGCTCGCAAGGCGAAGCTCCTGTGGCTGAATTACCCGAACAACCCCACAGGCGCGGTTGCGGACCTGGACTTCTTCGAACGGGCGGTCGCCTTTGCCCGACGATGGGACATTTTGCTCTGCCACGATGCGCCCTACACAGAAGTGACCTTCGACGGGTATCGGGCGCCCAGTGTGCTCCAGGTGCCCGGGGCGAAGGACGTGGCCGTCGAGTTCAATTCCCTTTCCAAGGCGTACAACATGGCCGGTTGGCGGGTGGGCGTTGCCGTGGGCAACGCAGACGCGGTGGCCGCGCTCCTGCGTATGAAAAGTAATGTGGATTCGGGCATCTTTCTGCCCATCCAACACGCGGCCTCGGTAGCCTTACGGGAGGTCGGGGAGACGTGGATAGCCCGGCGGAACGAGGAATACGCGCGGCGCCGGGACATCATCCTGGAGACGCTGGAGCACGTGGGGATGAAGGCCCATCGTCCCAAGGGGTCCCTCTACATATGGGCCCGGGTCCCCGACGGGACGACCGGTGATCGGTTGGCCGAGGATCTCCTGTATCAGGCGGGGGTCTCCTGGGCCGCGGGGAGCATGTACGGTCGAGAGGGGCGCATGTACGTGCGCATCTCTCTGGGAGTGCCTACCCCGCGCGTGGTGGAAGCCATGACGCGGGTCAAACGGTTTTTCGCCGTCCATTAGGTGGAAGAGGGGGAAGCTCATGCAAGGGAGGCAACGCTGGGCGTTCGTCGCCGGGATTCTCTTACTACTGCTCATCGTCCAGGCCGGACACCGGCCTGTGCACGGCAGCCCCGGTACACCGCCTCCGCCTGCGACGTCACCGACGGTCCTGGAGGCGTTACAACAGGCTTATGCTGAACATCGCATCGACCGGGACACATTTGCCTATTTACTGGCCTTGAGCGTGTATCGCCCTCAAGACCTTCCCAAGGAATTCCGTACCACCCGCCCGGCAAAGGACGGCACTCTGGCGCTCCTCCTTCTCCGTCAGATGGAGCCGCAGCTCTCCCGGGAGACGATTCGACGTATTCGCGCGCTTAAGGGACCATCCGCACCGGCGGTGCAAACCCGGCCTTCCCTGAGCGGCCCGGAACATGTGCTGTTGACGGAACATTTTGCCGTCCATTACACCCTGTCCGGCAGCGATGCCATTTCCTCGAGGGACGCGGACAATAACGGCATCGTCGATTACGCGGAGCTCGTTGCCGATGCCGCGGAACATTCCTGGGAGGTGGAGGTCAACGCGTTGGGGTGGACGCCCCCTCCGCCGGACCGGGGCGAGGGCGGGGATACCCGCTACGACATCTACCTGAAGAACACGAGCTATTACGGGTACACCGATCCCGCAGGCGGCTTTGTCGGCGACAACGTGAACAGCCCTTTTCGGCACGAACGGGCGGCGTATTACACCTACATCGTCCTCGAGAACGATTATCGGGGATTTGCCGGCGTGCCCCGGGATCTGGCGCGGGTGACCCTTGCCCACGAGTTCAACCACGCGCTCCAGTTCGGCTACGATGGGAGTGAGCCCGCGATTTGGCTCTACGAGGGTGTGGCGACGTGGATCGAGGATGAGGTGTACGACGAGATCAACGACAATTGGCAGTACCTTTCCACCTTTCTGGGAAAGCCGGAGGTATGCCTGTCGTCCATGTTGAACAGCCGGGATCCCCACCCCTACAGCACGTGGATCTTCTTCCGCTACATATCGGAACATGCCGGGGGGCCGGATACGGTGCGTGCCGTGTGGGAGTCCGCCATCCAGTACGACGGCTACGACGCCGTGGCCCACGCCTTGAGTACGGTGAACCGCCGCTTAGCCGACGTCTACGCGGATTTTGCGGTGGGCATCTTGTTACAACTCCCGTGCGCGTCCACGCCCGAAGGGTATCCTTACTGCTTCGAGGAAGCGCCCTTCCGTCTCGGAAACTCTACCATTGAAACTCACGTCGAGGGATATCTCACCTGGCACGGGGAAACGGGGACCGTCCGTCCGGCATGGGGGATCCAGGAAACGGGGGCGAATTTCTGGCACTTGCGCCGCGCCGCGGATGTTCCCCTGCAGTTGCGTTTCACCTTGCCCACGGAGGGCCATTTCCGGGTGCGCCACATTCGCCTTCTCCCCGTCCCCTCCGTGGAGGACATCCCCGTCCATCACGGGCAGGCGGATTGGCTGTTGGCAGGCCGGGCCGCGTACGCGGACGCGTTAGCCGTCATTCGGGATGACGTGCCGGAGGACGACGCGTGCGATTATCTGTCCTATCGCCTCACGTACGAGGAGGGGGAGGCAACTCCTACCC
>WGAA01000296.1 GCA_015489285.1 Anaerolineae bacterium
TGGGCCAGTGTCGCTTCCGCCATCTCCTTGTACGCCTCGTACTCCAGGTACTCGGTCTCCTGGTCCCCGGTAATCCCGCGCACAATGCCCGCGAAGACGACGACCGCGCCACACGTGGGGTGGTTCACCCGTGCCGCGACCTCGTCCAGGGAGAGGGGCGCTTCCGTGACCTCGAAACGCTTGACGTCTACACTTTCCCCCCCGCTGACCGGGGGAAAGAGCGCGACCTCATCTCCCTCCTTTAGGGGGGTATCGGGGTTCACATAGCGATTGTTCACGGCCGCGTAGATGGCCCCGGCAATGCCCTTGGTCTGGGGAAACCGTTCGTGAACCCGGCGAACCAGGTCCCGTACCGTGGTCCCTTCGGGAACGTCCAGGGTGAACGTATCTTCTCCCGCGGCCTCCCGCAGGGAGGCAAACAGTCGCACGTGTATCCTCATCCTTCCTCCTTCTCCCTGATGAATGTGCCGCTCTTGCCACCTTCCTTGCGCAAGAGGCGGATGTTGTCGATGCGCATCGTCTTCTCCAGGGCTTTCGCCATGTCGTAAATGGTCAACGCGGCGACGCTGACCGCGGTCAGCGCCTCCATTTCCACGCCCGTCTGCCCGCGCGTTTTCACCGTGGCCAGGATTTCGATCTTGTGTTCGGCGTCGTTGAAGTGAAAGTCCAGGGAAACGTGTGTGATGAGCAGGGGGTGACAGAGGGGAATGAGCTCGTGGGTTCGCTTGGCTGCCATGATGCCCGCGATGCGCGCGGTGCCCAACACATCCCCCTTCTTCACATTCCCCTCACGAATGGCCGCCAAGGTTTCGGGGCGCATGATCACCTCCCCCGCGGCCACGGCCACACGGTACGTTTCCCCCTTCTTTGTGATGTCCACCATGGACGCTCGCCCTTCCGCGTCCAGATGGGTCAATGAGCCTCGCGTTGTCATCGGATCACCTCTAAAATGGGATGAGACGCAGAAGAAACGCGGGGACCTCGGTCCCCTGCGGGATGATGTCGCCCTCTGCCGGCAGGCGGATGAGCGCGTCCGCTCCCACGAAGCTGAGGAGGCGGCTCGATGCCTGTTCCCCGGTGGTTTCGGCCCACCAGGTTCCCCCTTCCCGACGCAACCGAGCGCGCTGGAATTCCACCCGGCCGGGCTCCCGCCGAATGGGGTGGGCCAGGCGGACGGGGGTCCAGGGATGTTCCCACCCGGGTGTTCCCCCCAGGATGCGCATGGCGGGCAGGACGTACAGGTAGAAGCCGACGAGCGCGGAGACGGGGTTCCCGGGCAGGGAGAACACCGGGGTCCCCTGCACCGTCGCGAAGGTGGCCGGTTTTCCGGGCTTGACCCGCACCCGACCGAAGTGGATGTGTCCCAGCTCCGCCAGAAGGGTTTTCAGGTAGTCCCGGTTGCCCATGGAAACGCCGCCACACGTGACGACCATGTCCGCGGACGCGACGGCGTCGATGAGCGCCGCGCGCAAGCGGGAAGGCTCGTCGGGATGGGAGCCCCGGTCGACCGCTTCCCCACCGTAGAGTTCGACCGCGGCCAGCAGGGTGTACCGGTTGCTCTCCCGGATCTTCCCCGGGGAGAGCGGGGTCCCGGGCGGAACGAGTTCGTCCCCTGTGGAGATGACGGCAACGCGGGGGCGAGGATGCACCCGCACGCGTAGCGCGTTGACCGTGGCAAGGACGCCCACTTCGGCCGGACCGATGCGGGTGCCCCGGAGCAGGACCTCTTCGTCCCCTCGGATGTCGAAACCGACGGGACGGATGTTGTGTCCGGGGGTGGGGACGTATCGAGGGCGCATACGGGAGCCTTCCCGGAGGCTGGCCTCCACTTCGACGACCGCGTCCGCGCCCTCGGGGACGACGGCTCCCGTGGCCACCCAGACGGCCTCCCCGGGTTGCAGGGGACGTTGGGCCGGCGTGCCTATCCGCTGTTCCCCCACGATGGTACGCCACGCATCCCCCTCGGCGGAGCGAAGCGCGTATCCGTCGACGGTGGACGCGGGAAAAGGGGGGAACGGCTCCCGGGCGCGTATAGATTCCGCCAGGACGAGCCCCGGCGTCCGCTGAAAGGGCATCTCAACGGCAGGAAGCGGCTTCACGTGTGCCCAGATGTGTTCCCAGGCTTCTTCGATTTCCGTGTAAGGGAAGTCCAAAGGCGTCAGGTGTTCGCTTATGGATTCCACCTCCTCAGGCAACGATGGGTTGGTCGTACCAGCAGGATGGATGCTGGGGGCAGGCGCGCCTCACGTGCGCCATATGATCCCCATAATTATCCCCAAAATGACGATTAGGACAAGGACGAAGGCCAGAACCCAGCCCATACCCGGGGGCGGCGGTGGTTGTCGTGTCGGGGTGGGGG
>WGAA01000297.1 GCA_015489285.1 Anaerolineae bacterium
CTGCATGCCCGGGCCGATCTGTTGCGCCGGGTGGACGAGATCCACCCCTCCCTGGTGCGGCGGGGCGGCGGCGCGCGGGACCTGCGGGTTCGTTACCTGCCGGATACGCCCGCGGGCCCCATGCTGGTGGTTCATCTCCACCTGGATGTGCGGGACGCGATGGGCGCGAATTTGGTGAACACCGCGGTGGAGGGGATCGCGCCCGAGGTGGAGCGTCTGACCGGTGGCCGGGTGAACCTGCGCATCCTGTCCAATTACACCACGGAACGCCGGGCCTGGGCCGTGGTGCGCATTCCCATGGACGCGTTTTCGGAGAAGGGCGCCCGGGGGGAGGAGGTGGCCCGGGGCATCGTCGAGGCCAACGCGTTCGCCTGGGCGGACCCCTATCGGGCGGCCACCCACAACAAGGGGATCATGAACGGGATCGACGCGGTGGCCATTGCCACGGGCAACGATTGGCGGGCCATCGAGGCGGGCGCGCACGCCTGGGCCGCGCGGGACGGCCGGTACCGGGCCCTCACCGACTGGTATCTCACGGGGGACATGCTGGTGGGGAAACTGGAACTCCCCCTGGCCGTGGGCATTGTCGGAGGTGCGACCCGGGTGCACCCTACCGCTCGGGTGGCGTTGAAGATATTGGGCGTCCACCGGGCCCAGGAACTGGCCGAGATTATGGTGGCCGTTGGTCTGGCGCAGAATTTGGCCGCGCTGCGCGCGCTGGCCAGTGAGGGCATCCAACGGGGACACATGCGCATGCACGCGCGGCAGGTCGCCATCGCGGCCGGCGCACGCGGGGAGGAAATCGACATCGTGGCCGCTCGGCTGGCCGCAGAGGGCAACGTGCGCGAAAGCCGGGCGAGGGAGGTGTTGGGGGAGATTCGGAAGGAAAGTGATTAAGTGGCGCGAAACCGAAATTGGCGCGGCGATGTAACGTAAGTAACGAGTAACAGAGTAACGAGTAATTGGATGGCGCGGAAAGACAACGATTAACGATTGACGATTAACGATTAAATGGTCGGCTAGGAGATAGGGTTGGCTTAGCAGCGCCAACGCTAGTAACGAGTAACGGAGTAACGAGTAACTGCCTGGCGTGAAGCCAAGGTTGACTCCACCAAGCCAACTTGTCTTCAAGTTACGCATCACGCATTACGAATTACGCATCACGAGTAACAAGTAACAGAGTAACGAGTAATTGGATGGCGTGGCTGCAAGGTCGGCCCTATAGAGCCAACGGGTCTTCAAATTACGCATCACGCATCACGTATCACGTAACCAAAGCCAAAATGAATCCGGTCGCGCCAACCTACCCAACACGCCAACGCATGACGCATCGGAGGACAACCATGTCAACACGTTTACTGACACCGACCCGCTCCGTCGGCATCATCGGCTACGGCGCGTATGTGCCGCGGTACCGTATTCCCGCGCGAGAGATCGCGCGCATGTGGACGGGAGGGAAGGGCGGCACGCCCGTCCGGGAGAAGGCCGTGCCCGGACTCGACGAGGACACCGCGACGATTGCCATCGAGGCCGCGCGCAACGCGCTGGCCCGTGCCGGCATCCACGCGGAACACCTGCGCGCGGTGTGGGTGGGTAGCGAATCCCACCCCTACGCGGTGAAGCCCACCTCCACCATCGTCGCCGAGGCCATCGGCGCGACCCCTTACGTCCAGGCCGGAGACTGGGAATTCGCCTGCAAGGCCGGGACCGAGGCCATGCAAGCAGCCATCGGCTTCGTGGGGTCGGGCATGGCTAACTACGCGATGGCCATCGGCGCGGACACCGCGCAGGGACGCCCCGGCGACGCGCTGGAGTACACCGCGGCCGCGGGTGGGGCCGCGTTCATCATCGGCCCTGCCGAACACGCGCTGGCCGTCATCCAGGGGTCCCTCTCCTACGTCACCGACACACCCGACTTCTGGCGCCGCGCCGGCGCGGACTACCCCAGCCACGGCCAGCGGTTCACGGGCGAGCCCGCGTACTTCCACCACATCACCAGCGCGGCCCAGGCCCTGATGGAGGAAATGGGCACCCGGCCCTCGGATTACCGCTACGCGGTCTTTCACCAGCCCAACCTGAAATTCCCCCAGCGGGTAGCGAAAATGCTGGGCTTCACTCCGGAGCAGATCGAAACAGGACTCCTCGTGGGTGATATCGGCAACACCTACTCGGGCTCGGCCATCGTCGGGCTCACCGCCATCCTGGACGAAGCCCAACCCGGCGACCGGATCTTCGTCGTCTCCTTCGGCTCCGGCGCAGGCTCCGACGCGTTCGACCTGCGGGTCACGGACAAGATCGTGGAACGGCGGGACAAAGCCCCGCGCACCCGGGCCTACATCGCCCGCCGGGTGGAAATCGATTACGGAATGTACGCGCGCTTGAGGGGGAAGTTGGTTAGGTAACGAGTAAGAAGTAACGAGTAATTTGGTTGGCGGGAAAACGAGGATGGCGCGGTAAAAACAGGCATGGCTGATAGCGGACGATTAACGATAAACGATTAACGATTAAGTTTGTGGTGTAGGCCGAGGTAGTCACAGAAAAGCCATCCCATCGATAAGTTACGCATTACGCATCACGCATCACGAATTACGTACCGGGAGCGATCAAACATGCGAGACGTCGTTATCATCGGCATCGGCGATATCCGAGTCGGAGAATACTGGGACAAATCCCTGCGACACCTGGCCCATGACGCGATCATGGCCGCGTTGAAGGACGCGGGCGTGGAACGGGTGGACGCGGTGGTCGTGGGGAACACGCTGGCCTCCTTCCTGGCCGAGCAAGGCCATTTGGGCGCGCTCATCGCGGACTTCGTGGGTTTGCGCGGGGTAGAAGCGGTGCGCGTCGACGCCGCGGACGCGTCGGGCGCGGCCGCGTTCCGCTGGGGGTACATGGCCGTGGCCGGCGGCCTGGCCGATGTCGTCCTCGTCGTCGGTGTGGAGCAGATGAGCGAACGCTCGGCCGAGGAAGTGGTGCGCGCCCACACCTCCGTGCTGGACCAGGAGTTCGAGGGGATTCACGGCGCGACGCCCAACAGCGTTCAGGCACTGCTCATGCGGCGGTACATGCACGAGTTCGGCGTGGCCCGGGAGGACTTCGGCGCCTTCCCCATCAACGCCCACGCCAACGCGGTGGGCAACCCCCAGGCCATGTTCCGACGGGCCATCAGCGAGAAGGCCTACGCGCGCGCGGGGCTGGTGGCCGAGCCCCTCAACATGTTCGACGTCAGTCCCATCAGTGACGGCGCGGCCGCGGTGATCCTCTGCCCCGCGGACAAGGTGAACGCGTACGCGCACACGGACAAAGCGCCTGTGCGCGTGCTGGCTTCTGCCGTGGCCACCGACGCGGTGGCCGTTCACGACCGCAAGGACCCGCTCTTCCTGCAGGCTGCGTACCTCTCCAGCCATGCGGCCTACACCCAGGCGGGCATCACCCCGCGGGACGTGGATCTGTTCGAGTTGCACGACAGCACGAGCATCATGGCTGCGCTTTCCCTGGAAGCCTGTGGCTTCGTCGCGCGGGGGCGGGCCGTCCACTTCGCCCGGGAAGGGGGCATCGCGCGCAACGGCCTCATTCCCATCAGCACCATGGGCGGCCTGAAAGCGCGAGGCAATCCACTGGGCGCGACCGGCGTATATCAAATCGTGGAACTCGTGCGGCAACTGCGTGGGGACGCTGGGGACTGCCAGGTCAAGCACGCGCGCATCGGCATGGCGCAAAACCTGGGCGGCACCGGCGCCACAGCCATCACACACATTTTGGGGATAGGGTGACGATCCCTAGACTTCCGGGACTCGTCATTCGTCATGCGTCAGGCGCCGGTGAGGAAGTAGGCACGGCAGGTGCGGCTTGGCGTGACGACGTGATACGTGATGCGTGATGCGTAACTTGAAGACAAGTTGGCTTGGTGAAGTCAACCTTGGCTTCATGCCAGGCAGTTACTCGTTACTCGTGACTTGTTACTAACGTTGGCGTGGTAAGGTCAGCCTTGTCTCCAGGCCACCTTTTTAATCGTTAATCGTCAATCGTTAATCGTTGTCTTTCCTGCGCCGGGGAGTTACTCGTTACTCCGTTACTCGTTAGCCGGGCGGTTGGGCGCCCGGCGTTACGCCGCGAAAATCCCAAGTTCCCGAAGGCTCTCGTGCTATAATGAAGATGAAGAGCGGTGGTGAGGCGCAATCGCGCCGACAGTGGATGGAGAGAGGGCGGCATGAGAACACGTGTTGGACGGTTTCTGACGATTGTGTGGGTGGCGCTCCTGCTGGTTGGGTGCTCGACGGCATCCTCGGAGCCCCTGCCCACCGTCCACCTGCACGACCTCAGCCCTGTGCCCACCCCGGACGGCCACGTGGAGCCGCTGCATGTGGCGGTAGCGGCCATCATCTCCCCGCGCGGGACGCTGGAATCGTACCAGCCCTTGATGGATTACCTGCAACAGGAACTGGGCAGGCCCGTGGAACTCGTGCAGCGGCGCACGTACGCCGAGGTGAACGACCTCGTGCGACGTAACGAAGTGGACGTGGCCTTCGTTTGTACCCGTGCCTACGTGGAGGGCAAGCGACAGTTCGGCATGCAACTCCTGGCCGTCCCCGTGGTACACGGCCAGAAGGTGTATTACTCGCAGATCATCGTCAAAGCAGATTCCCCGTACCACTCCTTCGCGGACCTGCGCGGTGCGGTCTTCGCCTTCACCGACCCCCTTTCCAATTCCGGCTACCTGTACCCGAACGTGTTGCTGGCCCGGATGCACGAGACACCCCAGACCTTCTTCAGCCGCACCTTCTTCACCTACAGCCATGACAACGCCATCCACGCGGTGGCCGACGGCGTGGCCGACGCCGCGGCAGTGGACAGTCTCGTCCTCCAGTACGCGCTGGAGCGAGAACCCGACTTGCGGAACAAAATCCGCGTCATCCACACGTCCGAGCCCTTCGGCATGCCGCCGGTGGTGACGGGGCCGGACATCCGCCCCCAGACCAAGGCCCAGTTGCAGAGCGTGCTCTTCAGCATGCACCAGGACCCGCGCGGACGTTTGGCGTTGAACGTCCTGGACGTGGACCGCTTCGTCCGGGCATCGGATGCGGATTACGACATGATCCGGGAGATGATCCGCCTGGTGGAAAGTCAGTCGTCCAAGTGAGAAGGGCAGGATCATGGACGGGTTGAAACGGTTACGAGAACGATGGCCGTACTGGCGGCGACGGGTGTGGCACTACGTGGGCGGGGTCAGTGTGCGCACCAAGATCCTGGGCATCGTCCTCGCCGTCATCCTCATCCCCGGACTCTTCATCATCTACCAACTGCGCACCACCCTCATCACCACCTACCGAGAACAACTCCGGCAGGAAGGAATTGCCGTGGCCCGTGACGTGGCCGCGCGCAGCACAGACTTGTTGCTCATCAACGACCTCTACGGCCTGAACCGCTTGTTGAGGGACACACAACAGTACAACGCGAACGTGCGCTACATCTTTATCCTGGACGCCAAAGGCCAAATCGTGGCCCACACCTTCGGCAAGGGCTTCCCCCTGGAATTGTTGCACGTCAACACCCTGCCGCCGAACACCCCCTATCGGGTGATGCCCCTGCGAAGCGAAGAGGGTATCATCTGGGATGTGGCGGTGCCCATCTTCGGGGGCAAAGCGGGCACGGCCCGTGTGGGCCTAAGCGAGGCCCCCATGTGGCGCTCCATCAACGCCATCACCCGGCAGATCGTCCTCACCATGACGGTCATCTCCCTGCTGGGCATCGGCGCGGCCTCCCTGCTCACCTGGTTGCTCACCCGACCGTTGTTGGAGTTGGTGGCCCTTGCCGAGCGAGTCGGACAAGGGGATTATTCCCTGAGCGTGCGGCGCTGGGCCGACGACGAGGTGGGCGCACTGCAGGACGCATTCAACCGCATGGTCGCACAATTGAGGCGGGCCGAACAGGAGCGCGCGGAACGGGAGCGTCTGCGCCAGGAGTACCTGGAACGCGTCATCGCGGCCCAGGAGGATGAACGCAAGCGCATTGCCCGCGAGTTGCACGACGAGATGGGCCAGGCCCTGGCCTCCATCCTGCTGGGTCTGCGCAATGTGGAAACGGCCCCCACGCCCGCGGACCAGGAGCAACGCCTGCAGGACCTGCGCGCGGTGGCCATGGGCGCGCTGGACCGGGTCCGCCACCTGGCGTTCGATTTACGGCCCAAACTGTTGGACGACTTGGGGCTGGTTCCGGCCCTCAAGCGCTACGCCAGCATGTACCAGGAACGTTTCAACATCGAGACCACGGTACAGGCCCTGGGCCTGGACGGCATCCGCCTGTCCCCGGAACTGGAGATCACCGTCTACCGGGTGGTGCAGGAAGCACTGACCAACGCGGCCAAGTACGCGAATTGCCGGCACATCAGTATCGTGCTACAAGTACGGAACCGTGTCCTCTCGGTCATCGTGGAGGACGACGGCCAGGGATTCGATATTGGACGCGTGCTGAAAGCAGGCCCCGGAAGCACTCACCTGGGATTGTACGGAATGAGAGAGCGAGCCGAGTTGATGGGCGGCACGCTGGAGATCGAATCCCAGGAGGGCTCGGGCACCACCGTGTACCTGCGGGTGCCTCTCCAGGTGCACATCCGGCCGGACGAGGGATGAGAAGATGATACAGGACGACGAACGGGTGACCCGCATTCTCATTGCCGATGACCACGCGGTGCTGCGCGCGGGACTGCGTATGCTCATCAACGCGCAGGCAGACATGGAGGTCATCGCCGAGGCCAAGGACGTCCTGGAGACGCTGGACGCGGTGAGACGCCTGCACCCGGACCTGGTGTTGCTGGACCTGAGCATGCCCGGCAGCGGGTTCCGCGCCCTGCGGGAGATACACGCCCTCCCCGACCCGCCACGCGTCCTCGTCCTGACCATGCACGAAGACGAAGAATACCTGCGCGAGGCATTGCGTTTGGGCGCTGCCGGTTACATCGTCAAGGCGGCCGCGGACCAAGAACTCCTCTCCGCCATTCGCGCGGTCATGCGAGGAGACGTGTACATCCATCCTTCCATGACGCGCGCCCTACTCGACACCTTGCTCCCGACCACCGAGTCCCTGACTCAGGACCCCTGGGACACGTTGAGCGAGCGGGAACAGCAAGTCATCCGGCTGGTGGCCCTGGGCTACACCAATCGGGAGATCGCGGCCCAACTCTACCTCAGCGTGAAAACCGTGGAGACGTACCGCTCGCGGGCCATGCGCAAGTTGGGGTTGCGCAATCGCGCCCAACTGGTCCAATACGCGGCCCGTCGTGGCCTCCTCAACGAGTGATCTGCCAGGATTTCCCCCACAGAATCATCCCAGAATACCCTACAATCCCCTGACACGGAATGGGATTTTGTCCGCTACACAACTTCCTCTCCCCCTGCTAAGATGAACTTGGGTCTTGGCACAGTACCTCAAATGTTCGCTGGCGGGGGGATTCGACGATGTCTCGATTCGAGAAAAGGGCCGTCTTCGTTTTAGTAGTTATCTTTACCTTCTTCCTGGTGTTCAGTGGGTGTCAGTCCCAGAACCCACGACCTGCCATGGCGACTCCGACCCAGGTGCAGGCCGACGCGTACGCGCTGATCGCCCAGGCGCGGGCCGCGTATCGAGCTGCCGATTTCGAGAAGGCGTTGGAACTGGCTCGAAAGGCGGCCACAGCGGACCCCGGGAACAACACCGCCTGGGACCTCTACCGGCAGGCCAGCATTGCCCAGGCAGCGAACACCTACCTCAGCACATTACCCAAGCATCGCTATCGCCTCCCGGTGGAAGTGTTCCTGCGCGACCGGGTGAACCACACCAAAGATTGGTTCGTCATCGACGTGCGGGAACCGGACGAGTACGCCCAAGGGCACATCGAGGGCGCGATCAACATCCCCCTGCGGGAACTGATGAAGCACCTGGACGAGTTGCCCAGCAGCAAGACGGCCCCGATCTTGCTGTATTGCCATTCACAGAAGCGGGCCACCCACGCCCTCGTCATCCTGCACGAATTGGGGTACATCAAGGCCTACAACCTGGAGGGTGGGTACGCGGCCTACGTGAACTGGCTCCGGCACAACCCCACTCCCACCCCCGGCCCAACGCCAACCCCGGCGCCGGAAGAGCCCGATTACGGTTGTTGAGCGGAGATTGGTCATCGCCACATCTCGCGAAAGGAGGTCTGTATGTCCGTTGCACAGCCCGTAGTTGCGGAAAAGGAGAACGCGATCGTTCGCATGATGAAGGACCTGGAGCGGGCGTTGAAAAAGCCCCCTTCAGAGCGCCGTTGGGGGATGGTCATCGACCTCACCAAGTGTGTAGCCTGTGACGCGTGCACCGTTTCCTGCAAGGCGGAAAACAAGACACCGCCGGGCGTGAACTACACGCTGGTCATCAAGGAGGAAGTCGGCACCTACCCCAACGTGCGGGAGGTCTTCCTGCCCCGTCCCTGTATGCACTGTGAGAATCCCCCTTGTGTGGATGTTTGCCCGGTCGGGGCCACGTGGAAGAACGAGGAGGGCGTCGTCGTCATCGATTACGACGTGTGCATCGGCTGTCGGTACTGTATGACCGCCTGCCCTTACGGCGCCCGAACCTTTGACTTTGGCGATTGGTACACCGAAGGCACGCCCCACCTGGCTCCTTACGAGACCGCGCCCACGTTCGAGTACGGGGAAATGCGCGTCCGCAACGAGCACGAATCCCCGGTAGGCAACGTGCGCAAGTGTCACTTCTGCCTCCACCGCGTCCACGAGGGATTGCTCCCCGCGTGCATCACCGACTGTATCGGACGGGCTCGCTACTTCGGCGACCTGAACGATCCCGACAGCCTGGTGTCCGAACTGCTGCGGGAGCGTTACTCCTTCCGTTTGAAGGAGGAATTGGGCACGGAGCCAAAGGTGTTCTACCTGACCTGATAAGGAGGCCGTCATGAAGGGAAACAAAGGTTTGGTCATCGCTTATTGGGTGGTCGTGGCCGTGTTGGTGATCGTGGGGCTGGTGGGCCTTTACTGGCGCCTTACCACCGGCCACAAGATGGCGAACTACGGCGAACTGATTGTGTGGGGCCTGTGGGTGAGCATGTACATCTTCTTCATGGCCGTCGCGGCCGGCGCGTTCATCGTGGCTTCCATGGTATATACCTTTGACGTGGAAACCCTGCGTCCGGTACGACGGCTGGCGTTGCTCACGCCTCTGGTGGCTATGCCCCTGGGCTTCTTCAGCATTTGGGTGGACCTGGGGCACATGGAGCGGGCCTATGAGATGATCACCCGTCCCCACCTGACGTCCATGATGAACATCGAGTTGTGGCTCTACGGCGCGTTCTTTATCGTTCTCCTCGTCATGCTTTGGGAAGAATTCGCCAAGGGTGGCGAGGACAAAGCGCTGATGAAGTGGGCCGGAGCCATCGGCCTGGTGCTGGTCATCCTGTACGAGGCCGCGGGCGGCGCCCTCTTCGGCGTGGCCAAGGCCCGACCCGCATGGCACGGTGGGCTCTTCCCGCTGCTCTTCATCCTCTCCGGCTTTACCGTGGGGGTTGGCACGGTCGTCTTTCTCCACGTGTTCCTCCCCAAACTGTTCGGGGGTAAAGTGAGCAAACCCGCTGTGGTCTGGCTGGGAGAACTGTTGCTGGTGCTCATCATCATCGAGTTCCTGTTCGTCTTATCGGAATACTTTGTCGGCCTCTACAGCGGGATTCCCAGCGAGGTAACGCCGTTGAAGCAAATTCTGACGGGTCCCTTCTGGTATGTCTTCTGGATTGGCCAGTTCTTGATAGGCATCGTCCTGCCCATCGTCTTGCTGGCATGGCAGCGTACCCGCACCAGCCCCCTGTGGGTAGCGATTGCCGGTTTGGGCGTCTTCATCGGCACCTTTGCCATGCGCCTGAACCTGGTCATTCCGGCCCTGGCATATCCTGAACTGAAAGGTCTTGTCGAAGCCGTGCCCTCCCCGCGGATGACGACCGTCTACGTGCCGAGCACCATGGAGTGGTTCGTGGGGCTGGGAATCTTCGGGCTGGGCATGGCTGCATTTGCGGTGCTGTACCACCTGCTTCCTGTGCAGTCGCAGGCAGCAAAGGAGGCGTAACATGAGCACGAACGGGAAGAACGGAAAGAAAAAACACCCCAATACCATATTGGAAACGGAAATCAGTCGCCGGGACTTCCTGAAAGTTTCGGCAGTTTTGGGAAGCTCCCTGGCCGTGGCGACTCAGGTGGACAACGCGTTCCACAAGGTGGCCGCACTCAGTGACGCCGCGGCACGAGGCGCGACAGGCGAGTACCCACTCAACAAGGCAGAGCACATCATTTACAGCACCTGCTTACAATGCCATACGTCCTGTACTATCAAAGGGAAAGTGCTGGACGGCGTGCTCGTGAAGATCGACGGCAACCCCTACAGCCCGATGAACATGCTGCCGCAACTTCACTACGATACGCCCCTGGAAGAGGCCGCCAAGGTGGACGCCAAACTGTGCCCCAAGGGACAGGCCGGCGTCAACACCGAGTACGACCCCTATCGCATCACCAAGGTGTTGAAGCGGGCGGGAAAGCGGGGCGAGAACAAGTGGGAGGTCATCTCCTTCGACCAGGCCATCGATGAGATTGTCAACGGCGGCACCTTCGCCGACGGCACCCGGACTCCCGGCCTGAAGGAGATTTGGGCTGTCCGCGATCCCGACCTGATGGCCGCGCTGAAGAAGGACGCCATGGCCGTGGCCGCGGGCAAGATGAGCATCGACGAGTTCAAGGCCAAGCACAAGGACCACCTGGACCTGCTCATCGACCCCGATCATCCCGACCTGGGGCCCAAGAACAACCAGTTCGTCTTCCAGGCCGGGCGCATCGAGCACGGCCGCAAGGAGTTCGCCAAGCGCTGGCTCAAGGACGCGTTCGGCTCCATCAACTGGTACGAGCACACGACCATCTGCGAGCAATCCCACCACATCGCCACCGGGGAGATGACCAATCAGTACAAGGGCGGTGGCAAGTGGGGAGGTGGCAAACATCACCTGAAGCCCGACTACGCCAACGCGGAGATGGTCATCTTCTTCGGCACGGGCGCGTTCGAGGCGAACTTCGGCCCCACGCCCATGAGTGAGTTGGTCACCTGGTCCCTCACCTACCGCAACATGAAGATGGCGGTGGTGGACCCGCGGCTGAGCAAGACCGCGGCCAAGGCCAAATGGTGGCTGCCGGTCAAACCGGGGACGGACGCGGCGCTGGCCCTGGCTATGGCACGCTGGATTATCGAGAACGAGCGCTACGACAAGACGTTCCTCAGCAACGCCAACAAGGCCGCGGCCAAGGCCAGCGGGGAAACCTCCTGGACCAACGCCACTTATCTGGTCAAGATCGAAGATGGCAAACCCACCCGCCTCTTGCGCCCCAACGAAGCCGGGTTGGGAGACATGGATGGGTTCGTGGTCAGCAAGGACGGTCAACTCATTGCCGTGGACCCCAATGACGCCGAGAACCCGGTCGTGGGGGACCTCTTTGTGGAGGGATCGGTCAACGGCATTCAGTACAAGTCCGCGTTCCAGCTCTACAAAGAGGAGACCATGAAGCACTCCCTGCAGGAGTGGTCCGACATCTGCGGCATCCCCGTGCGCAAGATCGTGGAAGTCGCCCGGGAGTTCACCAGCCACGGCAAGAAGGCCGGGGTGGACTTCTACCGCGGGCCGGTGCAGCACACCAACGGCTACTACACCGGTCTGGCCGTCCTCATGCTCAACGTCCTCATCGGCAATGCCGATTGGGTGGGGGGTCTGGGCAAAGGAGGCGGTCACTGGCACGAGGATGGCTCTAAGGGCGGCTTATTCCCCATCAAGAAGATGCATCCGGGCAAAATAGGCTCCTTTGGCGTCCCCTTGACCCGCGAGAAGTGGCATTACGAGAAGAGCACACTTTTCAAGCGGGATGGCTATCCGGCCAAGCGGCCCTGGTATCCCTACACGGGCAATGTGTACCAGGAGATCATCCCCAGCGCCGCGGACGGGTATCCGTACCCGATCAAGGCCCTCTTCCTCCACAAGGGAACACCGGCCTACGCCTCTCCGGCAGGCAATCCCGCCCTGGAAACCCTGGCCGACATGGAGAAGGTTCCCCTCTTCTTCGCCTGTGATGTCGTCATCGGTGAGACGAGCATGTACGCGGACTACCTCTTCCCGGACACGGCCATCTGGGAACGATGGGGAACGCCCCACACCACTCCGGCCGTGCAGGCGAAGACGAGCAAGGTCCGCCAGCCCATCGTCGAGCCGCTGACGGAGAAGGTGACCGTCTTCGGCGTGGAGCAACACATAAGCATGGAAGCTATCATGCTGGCCATCGCCGAACGCATGGGCTTGCCGGGTTACGGCAAGAACGGCTTCGGCGACGGTATGGACTTCAACACGCGCGAGGACTACTTCCTGAAGTTGGTCGCCAATCTGGCCTGGGGCGACAAGAAGGACGGCTCCGATTCGGTGCCCGAGGCGGACGACAGGGAACTGGCCATCTTCCGCGCCGCGCGGGCCCACTTCACCAAGGCCGTCTTCGATGAGGCCCGCTGGAAGAAGGCCATTGGCAACGACGAGTCCCTGTGGCGCAAAGTCGTCTACCTGCTCAACCGAGGCGGCCGCTTCGAGGACTTCAGCAAGGTGTACGACGGTGACCGCCTGGCCCACAAGTTCGCCGGTATGTTCAACATCTTCATCGACAATGTGGCCAAGGGGAAGCACAGCCTGACCGGGGAGCACTTCTACGGTCTGCCCACGTATGAACCGCTCAAGGATGCAGCCGGGCGGCCCCTTGACCAGCACCAGCCGGAGGATGAATATCCCTTCCAGCTCTTCACCTTCAAGCATATCTACGGTGGCCAGTCCCGCACCATCGGCAACTACTGGGCCCAATTGGGCGTGTCCAAAGAGAACTACGTCTTGATGAACAAGGCCGATGCCGACCGCCTGGGTTTAAAGGATGGCGACATGGTGAAGCTGGTCTCCAAGAGCAACCCGGACGGCATGTGGCTGTTACCCAACTCGAAGAAAGTGCCTGTGGCGGGCAAGGTGAAGGTCATCCAGGGCATCCGCCCCGGCACGGTGGCCGTTTCCTGGCACTTCGGCCACTGGGCCTACGGCGCTCGCGATGTGGTCATCAACGGACACGTGGTGAAGGGCGATCCGCGGCGAGCCACAGGCCTGTGCCCGAACGCGGTCATGCTGGAGGACCCGGTGCTGAAGAACGTCAGCCTGACCGATCCTATCGGCGGCTCGGCATCCTTCTACGACACGCGGGTCAAGATAGTGAAACTGTAGGAACATTTCAGGGCTTCCGAGGTCGCCAAGGCCTCGGAAGCCCTATGCGCCTGGAGGAAATGTGGGACGCTGGAAGTGGATAGGACTTGTCGTTCTCGTCATCGTCATCCTGCGGTTCGTCACGAATCCGCCTCGCTTCTGGTTGAACCTGACGAAGCGGGTGGAACCCTCCGCTGCCGTGGGGGAACGACTGGTGGACAAGTACGGGTGCCGGGGATGCCACCGCATCGGCGGCGTGGGCGCGTTGACGGGCCCCGACCTGGACGCGGTCATCGCTCGTGACAGAAACGTGGACCCCGCCCATGTGACCCTGCGCCTGTGGCTGCGGGACCCGAAAAAGGTGCGGCCCAACACCCCCATGCCCAACTTCCACCTGTCCGATTCGGAGGTGGAAGCCATCATCCTGTACCTTGAATCTGTTGCCCCAAAGTAACGACGTCTTTAGCGAGGAGATGCGCGTATGGTGACCCAAGCCGATGTGTTGAACGCGTTGCGTCAGGTTGTGGACCCGGAGTTGCACCGCGATATCGTCAGCCTGAACATGGTGCGCGACGTGGAGGTCGAAGGCAACGCGGTGCGTTTTAAATTGGCCCTGACGACTATAGCCTGTCCCCTGCTGGACACACTGGCGGAGCAGGCGCATCGTGCGGTGGCCGCGTTGCCAGGCGTCGAGCACGTGGGCGTGGAAGTGGTGGAGATGGACCCGGAGGAGGTGCGCGCCCTGTATCAGGCCGCTCGCAACAACGGGCAGGCCAAGGGGAACGTGCCCACCGTGTTCAGCGTGGACCCGGCCAAGCCCATGGTGCAATCCCTGGCCCGACAGCTGAGCCCCATCCAGTACATGGTGGGCGTCACGTCGGGCAAGGGAGGCGTGGGGAAGTCCACGGTGACGGCCATGCTGGCGGTATCTCTGCGTCGCTTGGGGTACAAGGTGGGCATCCTCGACGCGGACATCACGGGCGCCAGTATCCCCAAGATCTTCGGCCTCACCATGAACATCAACGCCACGCCCGAGGGCCTCATCCCCCGGCAGACGGAAGGCGGCATCAAGGTCATCTCCGCCAACCTGATGCTGCGCAATCCCGACGACCCCGTGGCCTGGCGCGGCTCCCGCATCGCCCAGTTGATCACCGACCTCTGGCGGGATGTCATCTGGGGCCCGCTGGATTACCTGCTCATTGACTTCCCCCCGGGCACGTCGGATGCCCAATTGACCGTCATGATGGACTTGCCCATCAACGGGGTCATCATGGTCACCACGCCCCAGGAACTGGCCGGCCTCATCGTGCGCAAGGCCGTGCGCATGAGCATGGACATGAAGGTGCCGCTCCTGGGCATCATCGAGAACATGAGTTACTTCGTGTGCCCGGAGACGGGCACGCGCTACGATATCTTCGGTCAGAGCCACGTGGAAGAGGTCACCCGGCTGGCCGGCGTACCTCTTCTGGCGCGGTTGCCCATCGACACGGAACTGGCCCAGGCGTGCGACGCGGGCCGCATCGAAGCCTATCGCAACCCGGTCATGGACGGCGTGGCCCAGTCGGTGGATCTGGCGTTGCAGAAGGAGCGCGTCCGGCGCGGTACGTGATGCGTGATGCGTAACGTCATGCGTCAGGCGTCAGGCGCCGGTGAGGAAGTTGGCGCTGTAGGTGCATCTTGGCGTGATGACGTGATACGTAATGCGTAATGCGTGATGCGTAACTTGGACAAGAGGGTTGTCGCTGTCAGGCCAACCCGATGTCCACGCCTGCTGATTACTCGTTACTCGTCACTTGTTAGTCGTGATGCGTGATGCGTAACTTGAAGACAAGTTGGCTTGGTGGAGTCAACCTTGGCTTCATGCCAGGCAGTTACTCGTTACTCCGTTACTCGTTACTAGCGTTGGCGCTGCTAAGCCAACCTATCTCCTTGCCAACCTTTTAATCGTCAATCGTCAATCGTCAATCGTTGTCTTTCCGCGTCCGCGGGCAGGGTGATGACCCGGGCGGAGGGGAATTCCCGTCGCGCGAGGGGAACGAGCTCCGGGCGAACGACCACGACCGCGACCCGGTACGGCACGTCATGCAGCGCGCGTAGCCCGTTCGTCCACCCCCTTCCTTCCAACCACTCCAGCGGCCCCAGCTCGTCCACGATGAGCAAATCGCCGGGCGGACACGCGGCCAGCACCCGGTTCCCCCACGCCAGGACCTCCGGATCCAGACGCCATCGTCCCAGGACCAGGGAGAAACGGGCCGCATC
>WGAA01000298.1 GCA_015489285.1 Anaerolineae bacterium
GGGGAAAGAAGACGAAGGGTGGGGGTGAGGGAGGGAAGGAGGATGGGGGCCGGGGAGGGCGTGAGGGTGGGTGTGGGCGTGGGGGGACGGGTAGGCCAGGGGGTAGGGGTGAATGTGGCGGTAGGATAAGGACAGGTGACGCGAACGTGTTCGCACCAGGAGCGGTAGAACGCGTCCTCGTCCATTCCAAAGGCTTCCCGAAAGGCCCGGCGTGGGGAGATGGGCTTCTGCATGAGCGCGATGTAGGTCTGCAGGGCCTCGCGGCCACGGCTTTCCAGCAGCCATTCCACCATGGAAAGAGCCTGCGCGTACCACACATAGGCCCTTTCCACGTTCTGGCCCGGGGGATCCCGCATGATGCCCAGGGGCAGAACCCGATCCTGCGCGATGGCCTCGTCCAGAAAACGGAGGATGGAGGAGTGATCCGTCTCCTCGTAATACTGGGCCAATCCCTCCTCGAACCAGGCCGGCGGGTCCCCCAGGGGATTGTGGACCACGCGGTGCAGGGTGAGGTGTAGAAGCTCGTGGGGGATGACCTCCTTGGCCCAGGTGTACTCATCCGGGCGGATGATGACGGCCGCGCTGCCCAGAGTGGGGAATGCCTGTCCCCCCAGCCACTCGGTACGAATGGCGTGCCAGGCGAAGAAGTCCTCTTCGGACGCGTAGACGAGAACGACGAAGGGGCTGTCCAACGTCACGCCGAAGTCCTGCAACTGGCGTTCGAGGGCCCGATGGCCGATGGCGTAGAGGGTGTTACCGAATTCCTCGTCCCCCTCGTACCAGCGCAAGATGAGGAGGGGCCCTCGTTTTTCCTTCCAGGGGAAGCGGTTGTCCTCGTACACAACGGTGTAGGGCCCCCAGGTGGAACGGGCGCCGCCCTGGGTGCGCACCTCGAGCCATAAGGTCATGGGGACGTAAGGGGGGACGGTCAGGCGTTCGGTATCCCACGTCCATGAGGCGCGCACGTCCTCCCCCGGGGTGAAGTCGAAGGGGACCACCTCCCGCACGGATTTGTACCCGTACTGCACTTTGCCCCGGACGACGCTAATCGGGTCGCCCGGGCTCTGGATGTGGAAGGTGACGGTGAACCGTTTGGGAAACGCGTTGTCGACGAAAGGCCCCTCGACGGTGATAGATGTGGGCGTGGGCGTGATGGCGGGTTGGGCAGGGGAGAGCCCATGCCACAGCAGGGTGAGAATCCACAGGAGCCGAAACAGTCCCATGATGGCTTATGCTGCCCCCGCGCGTTGCGTGTCCTCCCCCCAGGGCACGGCGACCCCCTGGGCGTTCAGGAGGAGAGGACGCTTGCCCATGCGCACGGTTTCCCCGGTGATGACGCATTGGGCCACGTCTTCCCGGCCCGGGACTTCGTACATGACCTCCATGAGGATATCTTCGACAATGCTGCGAAGTCCTCGGGCCCCCGTCTTCCGCTGCAATGCCTCCTCCGCGATGGCTTCCAGCGCATCGGGGGTGAAAACGAGCTCGACCCCATCCATGGCCAGCAGGTGCTGGTACTGTTTGACGATGGCGTTCTTGGGTTCCGTGAGGATGCGGACCATCGCCTCCCTGTCCAGGGGGTCCACACTGACGGTGACGGGGAGGCGTCCCACGAATTCGGGGATGAGGCCGTAGTGGATCAGGTCATCGGGCGTGACGTGCTGGAGGAGCTCGGCGGAGCTCATCTCCCGGGCTCGACGGGCCTCCTCCGTGGGGGCCACGAACCCCACGTGGCCCTTTGTGCCCAGGCGTTGCGCCACGATATCCTCCAGGCCGGAGAACGCGCCGCCGCAGATGAAGAGGATGTTCGTCGTGTCCAGCTGAACGAACTCCTGGTGGGGGTGCTTGCGTCCCCCCGAGGGCGGAACGTTGGCCACCGTGCCCTCGATGATCTTGAGCAGAGCCTGTTGCACCCCTTCGCCCGAGACGTCTCGCGTGATGGAGGGGTTTCCTCCCGTCTTGCGGGCGATTTTGTCGATCTCGTCGATGTACACGATGCCCTTGGCCGCCCGTTCGACGTCATAGTTTGCCGCCTGGAGCAGCCCTACGAGGATGTTCTCCACATCTTCGCCCACGTATCCCGCCTCGGTGAGGCCTGTGGCGTCGGCGATGGTGAAGGGAACGTCGAGGATGCGGGCCAAAGTCTGGGCGAGAAGGGTCTTGCCCACCCCCGTGGGGCCGATGAGGAGGATGTTGGACTTCTGGAGTTCGACGTCCTCGCCCGTGTCCCCGGAGAAGATGCGCTTGTAGTGATTGTACACGGCTACGGAGAGGATCTTCTTGGCCCGATCCTGTCCGATGACGTATTCGTCCAGGCGCTGGACGATCTCCTTGGGCAAAGGCACCCGCTCCTTGGGCAGGATGGGCCGGGTGGGGATGGGCTTTCGCTCTTCCTCTTCGGCCAGGATCTCGACGCACAGCTCGACGCACTCATCGCAGATGTACACGTCATCCGGCCCGGCGATGAGCCGTCGGACTTCGTCCTGGCTTCGGTGGCAGAAGGAACAACGGGCTATGCTCATTTCTCGGCCTCTTTCTTCTGCTCCTCTTCCTCTATCTCCTCGAACAGGGAGCGACCGATGACCTCGTCGACCAACCCGTACTCCTTGGCCTCCAGCGCGTTCATGTAATGGTCCCGTTCGAAATCCGCCCGGATACGCTCGATGGGTTGGCCCGTGTGTTTGGCCAGAATGTGGAAGAGGAGGTTTTCGATGCGCTCCAGCTCACGCACCTGGATGCGCACGTCGGGCGTGTAACCGTGGGCGCCCCCTCCGGCCGGGTGCATGTGAATGGTCGCGTGGGGGAGGGCATAGCGTTTGCCCTTGGTCCCCGCGGCCAGGAGCACCGTCCCCATGCTGGCCGTCCAGCCCACGGCAAAGGTGGCCACCGGGGCCTGGATCATCTGAATGGTGTCGTAGATGGCCAGACCGGGGTACACATGCCCCCCCGGCGAGTTGATGTACAGGTGAATATCCCGTTCGGGGTCTTCCCGGTTGAGGAAGAGCAATTGGGCCACGATGAGATTGGCAATCTGGTCGTTGATGGGGGACCCCAGGAAGATGATCCGCTCCTTCAACAGGAGGGAGTAGATATCATAAGCCCGTTCCCCCCGGCCTGTCTGTTCGATGACCATAGGGATCAGGGATTCCGGCAAGCGTACGTCACTCATCTTTCTTCTCCTCAGCCTCCTCAGTCTCTTCGGTTTCCTGTTCCTCGGGTGTCCTCTCCTCCTCGTCCTGGGGCGTCTCCTCCGGCGTCGGTTCGCCCGCCGTTTCCCGGGATGCTTCCTCCTCGGGAGCTTCTTCCAGGCGTCCTCGGGCGATGTCGGCCAGATAACGCGTGACCCGAATGCGGAGCGCCCTTCGGTGCACGTCATCGGCAAGGTCCTTGTTTTCTTTGAGCAGTTCTACAAACGAGGTTAGCGAGACACCCATTTCATTGCTCATTTCAATGATCGCTTCTTCCATATCGGACCGGGTGACCTCAAGCTCAGCCTCCTCCATGATCTTCTCCAGAATGAGGTCCTCGGAGAGCGCCCTTTGGACGGACTCCCGGATTCCCTCTTCCCACTCCTCCGGGGTTTTGTCGAAGGTTTTCAAGTACTGTTCCAGGGAGATCCCCTTTTCCTTCAGGAAGTTTTCGATCTGTTCCATTTCGTATTCGGCCAGGCGTTGGATAATAACGGGCGAGACTTCGACGGTGCTCTGTTGGACGACCTCGTCTAAGACGTGCTCTCGGAAGGCTTTTTCTGCTTCGTGTTTGTGCATGCTCGTCAGCAGCTCGCGTAGATACTCTCGCGCCTCTTCTTCGCTGTTTGCGCTGGGGAAGTATTCCTCCAGAATCTCCGGTGTGAATTCGGGGAGACGCAGGCGCTTGACCTCTTGAACGGTGACGGTGACTTCGGCCTCCTTACCGTGTTCCTGCCACATGTGGTCCTCTTCCAGGGGCAGGGTGATCGTCTTGGTTTCCCCGGCTTTCATCCCTAAGATGGCCTCATCGAGCCCCGGAAGATAGAGCTCCCTCCCCGCTTCGAGGGTGATGGTCTCATGGTCGATGACGACCTCATCCCCCACCTTGATGGTCACCTCCAGGGTTACCTCGTCCCCCTCCTGAATGGGCTCATCCGTGGGTTCCCATACGGCTTTGTCCCGGAGGATGTAGCGCAGGTACTTCTCAACGTCCTCGTCGGTGATTTCGGGCTCGTAGTATTCCTCTCGAATGCTCTTGTAGTCCCCCAGGTCGACTCGAGCAGGGAGGGGAACGAGGAGGGTGAGGGTCAGCGGCTCCTCTTCCACTTCCATTTCTATGATCTCCGGGGTGTGTGCCTCCTCGAGTCCTATCTCGGAGAGGGTGGCCTTCACAATCTCGGTGATATATTGTTTGAGAAACTGCTCGATGAGATAGGAACGCCCGAACTTCTGCTCCACGAGCTTGTAAGGGGCTTTACCCGGTCGAAAACCGGGGATGGGTCGATAGCGAGAAAGGGTACGGGCAACGGCCCTCAGACCCTTTTCCACCTCTTCCGGTGGAATGGTGACCTCCAGTTTCTTCGTCCTCGGTTGATCCGATTCTAGTTCTTTTACCTGGACTTTTGTGCTCACGATGCCTCCTCGATTTCGCGAGACGGGATGATATCCGCCCACACGTTGTTTTTCGCATGAACGCCATCCAGTGATTATAACTATCCACCGGCCCTTGTCCAACTTCCACCGGCCGGTGGGGGTCCCGCGGCTCAGGCGTGGGAGCGGGATGTGGGGCGTTTACGGCGGGCGGTCTTCATCAATCGGGTGTAGGCTTCTTGCGCGGCCTCGCTGATGGGATAGTATTGTCCTGAATCCTCCACGGTGATGCCGTAATCCTGCAATACCTGCTCGATGACGGCCGCGGCCGCTTCCTCGTCGACGTCGTAAATGTCGTCGACGTAGAGGATGAAGTCGAATTCGTTGATGAAACATATGCGTGCCCGCCCGTTCCACACCTCCACGAACCAGCTGTCGTCGACAATGGGTGCGTACTCGACGAGGGCTTCCCCGCCGTCCAGCAGACGGACGTTCATGACGGGCCCCCCCAGGCGTTTCTCCAGCTCTTCCAGGTCATCCAGGGCCGAGACGGGCACGCGGGCTTGTTGCCACATGATATCCTCCTCCCGCGTTGGTGATTCGGCTCCCCATTGTAGCACAGGGCGGGGGGATTTCCCAGGCCTGCAACGCAGACCGGTCCCGTGTGGGCCGTCCGGGGCTCGTTTGACAAGGCCACGGGTTTTGGTGTACGTTTGCCGCGCCGTCCATGTATGATGACTCGGCCGGGGAGGGAAAGTAACGGGGATGGGAGGACGGCCGTGAGATTTTCGCTGTGGAGGTTGGGATGAAAGCTGAGAAGGTACAGCAGATAACGCCGGAGCTGGAGGCGAAGTGGCGACGCCTGGAGGAAATTTTGCGCCCTCTGGGACGCGTGGCCGTGGCCTTCTCCGGCGGTGTGGATAGTTCCCTCGTCCTGAAGGTGGCCTACGATGTGCTGGGCGACGGTGTTCTGGCCCTCATCGGGGATTCCCCCAGTTTGCCCCGACGGGAGCTGCGGGAGGCGTTGAACCTGGCCGCGACCATCGGCGTACGGGTACGGGTGGTCCCCACGGATGAGGTGGATGACCCCGCGTACGCGGCGAATCCGGCCCATCGTTGTTACGTGTGCAAACACCACGTGTACGGCAGCTTTCGCCGGGTGGCCCGGGAGGAGGGCATTCCCTACATCCTCGATGGGGCCAACGCGGATGATGTGGGGGATTTTCGCCCGGGGCGGCGCGCGGCCCGCGAGTTGGAGATCCGGAGCCCCCTCTGGGAGGCGGGGTTGACGAAGGCCGACGTGCGAGCGCTGGCCCGTTTCCTGGGACTCCCCAATTGGGATAAACCTGCGGCCGCGTGCCTGAGCTCCCGCGTGCCCTACGGAACCCCGATTACCCGGGAGGTGTTGCGCCGTGTGGAACGAGCAGAGGACGCCTTGCACGCGCTGGGCTTTCGCCAGTTGCGGGTCCGCCACCACGAGCACGTGGCCCGCATCGAGGTGCCGACGGAGGAGTTCCCCCGCGTCCTCGCCCTGCGCGAGGAGATCGTTCGCGCGGTCAGGGCCGCGGGATACACGTATGTGACGTTGGACCTGGTGGGGTTCCGCAGCGGCAGCAGCAACGAAGTCCTGTCTACTCAGGTGCGGGAGGCGGTGTGATGGACGCGGACCGGTTGCGGGAA
>WGAA01000299.1 GCA_015489285.1 Anaerolineae bacterium
GGGGTGGGAGTGGGCGTGGCCGTGGCAAAGGCGCCGACGCCGGGCACGACGCTCGGTGAGACGGGAGGCCGGTCGAGGACGGTGATGTGTCGGGCGATCAGGCGGCCGTCACCCGGGGCCGTCGCTTCCACGATGGCCCATTTGCCCACTTTGGGACGTCCCTCGATGGGGATGCCCGCGGGCACGTGCACATCCTGCCCCGCGACGGTCCACACATCTCCCCGGATGTCCAGGATGGGCCCGATGAGTTCCAGGGAGGAGACGCGGCGTTTTTCTTCCAGGACACGTCGGGTTTCTTCCAGACGCCGTTGCATGTAGCGGAAGCGGAGGAGTTCCCGCTTTTCGTCGGAGACGGCGAAGACGATGGTGATCCGTTCGACGGTGCGTTTGATGGGGTAGAGGGGATCACCGGGCAGGCTCTGGGAGGCCCAGACGAAGGTGGTCCGTCCCAGGATGACGAGGACGAGGACGAGGGCTACGGCGACGACGGCCCGTTGCCAGGAGCGCGGGGCCGGGGCCCAGAGGGCGTTGAGGCCCTGGATGAGGCGTTGGAGCCAGTTCTCCGTGCGCGTGGGTTGGGGTTGCAGGGCGCGGGCCTGCTCGAGGAAGGCCTGTTTCCCTGCTGCGACCCGCGCGGGATCCCGTGGAGGGGGTGCAGGCATGGCCTCGAGCGCGACCACCACCTCCAACATGGGTCGGAGTTCTTCGGCCTCGTCGGGCGAGAAGGCAGCCAGGATGTCGTCTAATGGCTCACCGGCCATTAGACGTTCCACTGCCTCCTCGAAGCGTGTTTCTACATCCCGATACGTGTTCACGCTGCGTCCTTCATCAATCGCCGTAAACGTTCGATAGCCCGAAATTGTAAGGCTTTCACCGCGCCCTCTGTTTTGCCCAGTCGCTGAGCCACTTCTGCGATGCTGTACCCTTCGAGAAAGCGCATGATGATGACGTCTGCCTGCTCCGGTGTGAGCTTGTTGATGGCGTCCCGTAAGGCTTCGAATTGAAGGGCTTTTTCAGCTGCGATGAAGGGATCGGCTTTTTCCGCGCGAAGAGGCAGGCCCGTGTCTAGAGAAACCTGTTGGGCCCGCCCCTTTTTCCTAAAATGGTCAACCACCACGTTGTGAGCAATCCGGTACAGCCATCCGGAGAACGAAGTCCGCCACTCCTTGCCACTATGAATGGCCTCCAGCATTTTGGTAAAGGTCAGGGCAGTCAGATCCTCCGCCACATCCGGATCGCCGACGCGGTGATAGATGTAGCGGTAGATGCGATCGGAATACTGATCGTATATGAGTTCTAACGCCCTGGTGTCGAGGGCTCTAGCGCGTTCTAGAACACGCTCTGCGACGTCGGCTGCCACGGATCTGCCCTTTTCTCCCGGTTCATCATGTATGACGCAAAAGTGCCCAAAAGATTACGGGTAATTTGCAAATTCACCGGAAATTCCTTCGCTCAGGGGCTTATTCGGCCCGTTTCCAAACGATGAGCATCCGCTGGACGGCCGTCACGTGTGTCAGGGGGGCAAGTATCCACAGTGCGGCTTCCAGATGTAAGAATATGAGGCCAAGGATAAGTATAACCAATCGTTCGAAACGTGTCAATAGTCCTTCGGTCACCGGTATGCCCGCGGCCTCCGCCCGCGCTCGCGTGTAGGAGACGAGAAGGGAGCCGGTAATGGTCAGGTAGATGAGGTAGACCATGTAGTCCTCGTGGCGGGGGGTGTAGTAGACGAGAAGCCCCAGGTAGAGGAGGGTTTCCGCGTAACGATCCAGGGTGGAGTCCAGGAAGGCGCCAAAGCGGGTGACCTGGTCCGTCTCCCGGGCCAGGGCGCCGTCCACCGCGTCAAGCCACACGGTGAGCAGAAGGAGGATCCCCCCAAGGCGGAAGTATCCTTTGGCCAGGACCAGGGATACGCCGGCGACCAGGAGGAAGCCTCCTATGGTGAGCGCGTTGGGGGTGAGTCCGAGTTTCCCGCAAAAAAGGGCAATAGGGCGTAGGATGTTTCGTGTCCACCGTCGGGCCAGGTTACCGACCATGATGGGTGTGTCTCCTCCTCATTCTCGACCTCCCGGGTCGAGGGAATTTACGCCGGGGGATGTTCTTCCCCCACCTGGGTCTTCAGGTAGGCTTCGATGAAGGGGTCGATGTCGCCGTCGAGTACGGCCTGGACGTTGCCCGTTTCGTAGCCGGTGCGCAGGTCTTTGACCATCTGGTAGGGTTGCAGGACGTAGGAGCGAATTTGGTTTCCCCATCCTGCTTCGACGTGTTTGCCCTTGAGCCGGGCCAGTTCTTGTTCTCGCTTTTCCAGTTCCAGCGCGTAGAGGCGGGCTTTGAGGATGCGCATGGCCATTTCTTTGTTCTGGTGCTGACTCCGCTCGTTCTGGCACTGGACGACGATGCCGGTGGGGATGTGGACGATGCGGACTGCGGTGGCGTTTTTCTGGACGTGTTGTCCCCCCGCGCCCGCGGATTTGTAGACGTCGATGCGGAGGTCGTTGGGGTTGATCTCGACTTCGATTTCGTCCTCGATGAGGGGGACGACTTCGACCAGGGCGAAGGAGGTGTGTCGCCGCGCGGAGGCGTCGAAGGGGGAGATGCGCACCAGCCGGTGGACTCCCCGCTCGGCTTTGAGGTGGCCGTAGGCGTAGGGGCCCCGCACGGTCATGGTGACGCTTTTGATGCCGGCTTCTTCGCCCGGTGTCATATCGGTGATTTCGACGTCGTACCCCTTGCGTTCGGCCCAGCGGGTGTACATGCGCAGGAGCATTTCCGCCCAGTCCTGGGCCTCGGTGCCTCCCGCACCCGCGTGGATGGAGAGGACCGCGTCCCCTTTGTCGTGGGGCCCGGAGAGGGCGAGTTGGAATTCCCGCTTGTCCAGTTCGTTTTCCAGTTCGCTGAGTTCTTCCGCGATGAGGTTGAGGGTCTCTTCGTCCTCTTCTTCCTCGGCCAGGTCCAGCAGTTCCAGCAGGTCGTCGGTTTTGCGCAGGAGGGTGTTCCACGCGTCCACGAGTTGACGGGTGGCCGCGAGTTCTCGGGTGAGTTTTTGCGCCCGTTCGTTGTCCTGCCAGAAGTCGGGTTGGGCCGAGGCTTCTTCTATTTCCCGTATGCGCGCTTCTTTGCCCGCAATGTCAAAGACGCCTCCTTATATCTTCGATGCGTTCTTTCAGCGCGATGAGCCGTTGTCGCAGTTCGTTCATGGTTTTCCTCCTTTATCCTTTCTCAGGGTGTTCAGGTGTCTTGACGGAATAGGGCTTCTACGAAGGCCTGGGGGTCGAATTCCGCGAAGTCGGTGACTTGTTCCCCCGTGCCGATGAAGCGGACGGGCACGCCGAGTTCTTTTTGAATGGCGAAGACGATGCCGCCTTTGGCCGTGCCGTCCAGTTTGGTCAGGATGACGCCGGTGATGTCGACGGCTTCTTTGAATTTTTTCGCCTGGATGAGGGCGTTTTGTCCCGTGGTTGCATCCAGGACGAGGTAGGTTTCGTGGGGGGCCCGGTGGACCTGTCGGGCACAGATGGTCCGGATCTTTTGCAGTTCTTTCATCAGGTTGTATTTGGTGTGAAGTCGGCCCGCGGTGTCGATGATGAGGACGTCGGCTTTGCGGGATTCCTGGGCCGCACGGATGGCGTCGTAGACGACGGCGCCGGGATCGCTGCCCGGTTGATGGGCGATGACTTCTACGCCGATCCGTTCCCCCCACAGGCGCAGCTGGTCGATGGCCGCAGCCCGGAAGGTGTCCGCCGCGGCCAGGAGGACTTTTTTCCCCCTCTGCTTCAGATAATACGCCAGTTTGGCGATGCTGGTTGTCTTCCCCGAGCCGTTGACGCCGACGACGAGGACGACGGTGAGGAGCCGTGGGGTTTCCAGGGCGGATGGGGGGGCTTCCCCCAGGAGGCGGAGCATTTCTTCCTTGAGAAGGGCGTAGGCGTCTGCAGCCCGCTTGACCCCCTCTTTTTGTACTCGGGCGCGCAGACGGTCGATGAGTTCTTCCGTGGTCTGGACTCCGATGTCGGCCTGGATGAGGAGGGCTTCGAGGTCCTCCCAGAATTCGTCGTCCAGTTCTTGTTGTTGGAAGAGGGCCGCGATGTGCCCGAAAACGCCCCGCCGGGTCTTTTCCAGGCTCTTTTCTATGCGCTCTGCGTCCTCTTGGGAACCCCGTTTGAACAGTTTGGAGAGTACCAAGGACGTTTCCTCCCTTTTGTGATTTTGCTCAATCCCCCATCCTAATGGTGTTGTCTTTCCTTGTCAATTGAGGGCGAGTCGGGGGCGTCGGGCGTCATGCGTCATACGTCAGGCGCGGGGAGGGGATCGGCGCGTTAGGATGGAGCTTGGCGGCATATGCGTGATTCGTGATGCGTAATGCGTGACGTAGGTCGGTTGTCAAGTCCTGAAATACGTTTAGTCTGGTCCTGCGGATAGTCAGCATTGGCACATTAACAAGTGGCCTCCGTCTCGGGTGGAAAGACCAAGGCAGGTGCCGTGACACGGCCGAGATAGACATCTTCGGGCCGGGCGTAGTTCAGGCTCAG
>WGAA01000300.1 GCA_015489285.1 Anaerolineae bacterium
GTCCAGGGCGACTGCCCCCACCGTATCCCCCATTCCCCCCTCGGCCAGCAACTTCTGTAACCGCTGCCGCCGTTCATCGGTGATGAGGGACTCCGGGGGGACGAGGGGGATCCCCCGTTCCGCCGCGAACCGTTCGGCGCCTTCCGCGACGAGGAGGATGTGGGGCGAGTGGCGCATGACTTCGTAGGCCAGGCGGATGGGATGGGCCACACGGGAGACCGCGGCCACGGCCCCCACGTCCAGGGTCGGACCGTCCATGATGCCCGCGTCCATCTCCACCCCGCCCTCCCGGTTCAGCGCGGACCCCCGGCCCGCGTTGAACTGGGGCAATTCCTCCATGACCTGCACCGCGGCGAGGACCGCGTCCAGGGCCGTGCCGCCGCCCTCGAGGACGGCCCACCCCGCGTCCAGGGCCTGCGCCAGCCCCTCCCGGTGGAGGGGGACTTTTTCCTCGGGGATGTTCCCCGCGCCTCCGTGAACGACGAGAACCGGCGCGGTGCCTTGTCTGTCCGGGAAAAGGTTCATGGTGCACCTCACGGTGTGGGAGTGAAGAGCGGGGGACGTTGCAGGATCGCGGCCATGCGCATTCGGATGACGGCCAGGAGGGCGTCCCGCTTCTGTTTTTGGGCCCGCTGAGCCGCCTGTTCGTACGCGTCCAGCGCCTCGGGGAGACGGCCGAGGAGTTCGTAGGCGTTGCCCAGGTAGAAGTAGGCTTCGGGATCCTCGGGCAGGGCCTTGACGGCCCGTTGGGCGTCCTCCAGCGCGGCCTGGGCCGCGCCCACCTGCAGGTACGTCATGGCCCGCAACTTGTAAAAAGTCCCCTCGTCGACGAGGGCACGCGCGCGCTCGTAGGCCCGATGGGCCTTCTCCTCCTCCCCCAGGTGCTCGTAGAGGACCCCCAGCTGGACGATGTAGGTGGGATTGTCCGGGTCCAATGTGCGGAGTTCTTCGAGGACGCGGACGGCTTGTTGCCAATCCCCTTCCTCCATGGCCGTGTCCAGGGCCATTTGCAGGTCCAGGATGCGCCGGGCGCGAGGGTCCCGGGGCAGCCGGCTCTGGATGAAGGCGTAGGCGAGGGCGAGGAAGATGAGGAGGAGAAGGGTCCCGGCCATGATGCGGCGCAGGCGGCGTCGGCGCTGTTGCGCGACCCATTCGTCCAGGTACCACCACGTGTGATTTCGCGGGGGGTGACGCTCCTCGCGCAGGCGTCGCAGGCGACGGGCTCCGCCGATTTCCTTGAGGAAGAGGGGCGCCTTCCGCCGCAGCCGTTCCTGTACCCCGGCGAGGCGGATGGCTTCGGCCTGCACGTCCACGCCGCTTTCCTCCAGGCGGTAGAGGAGGTCGGTCGCCTGGTCCAGGCCTTCCAGGATGTGAATCACATCGTCGCCCACGCCCTCCATGTTGGCCACCCGGATCTCCAGTTCGCGGAGGAGGGCGCGCAGCTCCTCGGCCGGAGTGTGGGGCGTCTTCCCCGCCGCAGCCTCCAGCAGCCGGGCCAGGTGTTCTCGCGGGGAGAGGGAGGCGGCGCGGTCAGGAGGCTTCATCCTTGTTTCCGTCCTCCGTGGGGGTGGGGAGTTCCCCCTTTCGTCGCATTTCCTGCTCCAGCTCCACGTACACTTTACCGATCCCTTGCTTGATCTGCTGGGTGATCTTGGGTCGGCGGTACTTGGGGATGCCGAACCAGGGGAGGAGTTCGGGCGCGAGCGCGTTGGCCGTTTCCACCTTGGAATGTCCCGCCCGCAGGTGGGAACGGACGTGGGAGCGGATGTAGCGCAGGTACTTGGAGATGGGCTCGGTGATTTCCGGGCCGCCCACGTCCCCGTGGCCCGGCACTACGACCTCCGGGTGGAGGCGGCGGATCAGGGTGAGGCCGTCGAGCCACGCCTTACTCGTCGCCTGGGTCATGAAAGGGTGTTCTCCCAGGCTGATGAGGTCGCCCGCGAAGACGACCTTGGCATCGGGCACGTAGACGATGGAGGTGGCCGGTGTATGCCCGCCCACGTGGATGATGCGAACCTGACGTCCTCCCTTGAAGACGGTGAATTTGTCCTCGAAGGTGATCTCCGGGAGGATGATGCGGATGTTCTGCAGGTGCATCTGGATTTCCGGTTGACGCTTGAAGAGCTGGCGCACCCGTTGCTTGAAGTTGTCCCGGTATCCCCGCATGTAGCGCCAGGCAATGTGATGGGCGATGACGGGGCAATCGAACCACATGTTGCCCACAATGTGTCCCCGGTGGTGGTCCGTGTTGATGATGTAGAGGAAGGGCTTGCCGTCGCTGACTTTCACCAGGAAGTCACGCCACTTCCAGGCTTCCTGGGGGATGAGGGGGGTATCTATGAGGATGATGCCCTCGTCGGTGACGACCGCGCCGACGTTGGCCCCCCGGGTTCCCCGCATGGCGTACACGCCGGGCGCAATGGGAAAGGGTTCGGCAATGGGATGTTCTTCCTGTTGCTTCTTTTCCTCGCTCATGCCGTATCCTCCACGTGTTGCCCCAGGATCTACGTTGCAGGGAGCCGGAGCGGACTCATGGGGCCCCCCGGAAGTTCAATTTCTCCAGCAGGTGTTGGGGAACGGTGCCGGGCGAGTGGTATGCCCGGTAGTAGACATCGACGTATTGTTTGGCCGAGCGTTCCCAGGAGAAGTCGGTGGTCATGCCGCGAACCTGCAGGCGTCGCCACGTGTCCCGGTGTTTCCAATTTTCCACGGCTCGCACCATCGCGGTGTAGAGGGCCGTGCTATCGTAGGGCCGGAAGGAGAAGCCGTTCCCCTCATCGGTCCGGGGATCGTAGTCGTGGACGGTATCTGCCAGTCCCCCCACTTCCCGCACGACGGGGATGGCCCCGTAATGGAGCGCGATCATCTGGTTGAGGCCGCAGGGTTCGAAGCGGCTGGGCATGAGGAGCATGTCCACCCCGCCGTAGATGTGGTGGGCCATGGGGTTGTTGAAGGTGAGGTAGGCGCGGATGTTCCGGGGATGGGTGCGGGCCGCGTTTTCCACGATTTCCTGCCAGCGTTGCTCCCCGGTGCCGAGGATGACGAGCTGCGCGCCCAGGTGGCGCACCATCTTCTCGGCCGCGTCCGTGAGGAGGTCGATGCCCTTTTGTTCGGTCAGGCGGCCGATGAAACCGAAGAGGGGGATGTTCTCGTCCACGGGGAGGTCGGATTCCTCCTGCAAATGCCGCTTGTTCCGCGCGCGCACGTCCAGGTGGTCGACGTCGAACCGGTGGGGTAGGAGCTCGTCCGTGGCGGGGTTCCACACCTCGGTGTCGATGCCGTTGAGAATTCCCACGATCACATCGGCCCGCTCGCGCAGCAGGGGGTCGAGCCCCGCGCCGAATTCCGGTGTCATGATCTCCTGGGCGTAACGGGGGCTCACGGTGGTGATGAAGTCCGCGAAGATGATCCCCCGGGCCATGAAGTGGATGACGTGATCCCAGTGGGAAAGTTCGGGGTGGACGATGAAGCCGTATTGGGCCAGTCCGGCGACTTCGAGGATGCGGTAGCCGAAGACGCCCTGGTAGGCCAGGTTGTGGATGGTGAAGACGGTGCGTGTGTGCTCCCAGAAGGGGTCGTCCTTGTAGACGGTTTTGAGCCAGTTGGGGACCAGCGCGGTGTGCCAGTCGTTGCAGTGCAGGATGTGGGGCGACCAGTTCAGGGTGCGGGCGAGTTCCATGGCGGCACGGGAGAAGAA
>WGAA01000301.1 GCA_015489285.1 Anaerolineae bacterium
GGCGTCCGCGTGGCCGTGGGCCGCGGGGTCCAGGTGGGTGTCGGCGTCCGGGTGGGCGTGGGCGTCCGCGTGGCCGTCGGCGTCCGGGTGGGCGTAGGCGTCCACGTGGGCGTGGGCCGCGGGGTCCAGGTGGGCGTGGGCGTCGGGCCCGGAGGGGGTCCACTGTACCCACCCCATATGGCCCCTGCAAACAGGGGATGCACAATGCCGATGACAAATGTGTACCGCCACCCGTAGCTATCCCGTGGGTTCGGGGAAACCCGGACGTAATACGTCCCCCCCTGGGAAGGACACCACTTCATCAGGGACCAGCGAACGGAGGGATCCGCGTTGTCGTTGGATTGGAGCATGTGCAGTTGGGTGTCGTACAGGGCGATGACCGTATCCACCCACACGTTGGGGGTGGACGTGTACACCAGGTAACATGTGCCCGCGTTCACGGTGACCCGGAACCAATCCTCATCGTGGTAGGAATGGTGGGTGTGATCGGGACTCCGGCCGGGAACGGGCACCCACGTAGCGTCCTGAGGCCGATTGTCCGCCTCGTACGTGTCCTCCAACACAACGCCGACCATCACCGCCTGGGCATTGTCCGCGGGAGACACATCGACGAAGCGCGTCTCGACCGTGGCCGTCACAACGAGAGGAATCTGGCGAATCCCAATGTGCGGGTCCACCCGCGCGTCCACGTCGATGACCCCCGCCTCCCCCACGTTCAGGGGCGGGATACGCCAGGAGAAGGGCGGGCCCTCGATCCGGGTCACCCGCGAGTCCGCGGCCCGGTACGCGACGTCCACGAAGGAATCCAGGGGCAGGTGGAGCACAGAGGCAGCCGACGGCCCTGGGCCCGTATTCCGGTAGACCACGTGGAACCGGAGCATCGTGCCGGGAGCAACCGGTTCCGTGGGATCCCGCGAGAGCTGGACGCTCATGTTCGCGGGCACAAGAGACACCTCCAGGTCAACACGATTGTCCTCCTGGTGGATCTCCGTCCAGCGACTGCGCACGACGACGGGAATGTGAAGGGGCACCGGCGGCGGGTTGAAGGGATCGGAGCGCAGGGTGACGGAGAGGGAAACGCCTTCGCCGGGCGCAAGGGTTCCCACGTCGAGGACGAGGGGGATCAGGCGGCTCGGTTCCAGGGGAGCGTTGTCCTTTTGGGCGAGGACGAAGTCCACGCCCGTGGGCAACGTCAGGGTCACCTGGACCGACGTGGCCGGGGCATCCCCCTGGTTGGTGATGCGCAGCTGCAGGCGGAAATCATCCCCCAAAGGTAACGTATTCCCCGGGGCCTGGCCGGTGAGCGTCAGGTCGGTCGTGTAAGACGCCAAACGCAGGGCCGGATCCCCGAACAGGTTGTACGTGTCCAGCAGGTCGTGGAAGAAGCCCCCCGTATCCCCCTCGTAAAGGGCCAACTTCCCTGCCGCGGCCGTGGCTCCGAGAAGGCGCACATCCTCGTGGAAAAGGGCTTGATAGAACCCCCGGTGCATGAAATCGTGGCCGTGGGCCACCCCCAAGCCCGAGGGGGACCAGGAAGCCACGGCCCCCCGACCGGCCGCCCGCACCACCGTCTCCCCCAGGGCGCTGAAACCGGCGGCATGAAAGTACCCTTCCAGGCACGTCATGGGCAACATGACCGGCATCCGGGCCCCGTTTTCCAGCAGGGGAACCGTCTGGGTGCTGAAGAGGACCTCGGCCGCCCACCAGGGGATCGTCGCGTGCCCTACATAGTTAAAAAGGAAGGCCCCCGCATCGAAGGCAGCCTTCACCGCGGCCCGCGTCTCCATGATATTCGTGTAATTCCGACCGAGATAGATCTTCTGAACCCGGTAATAGGAGGGAACCAGCTGGTCGGCCACCCGGTCGGACAGCTCCGCGAAATCCCCTGCCTGGTCCGCGTTGTCCGCGACGAAGACGATCTGACGCAACCAGTCGCCGGCCGGGAGATGGCGCTCGTACGTCATCGTCTTCTCCACCATCACATCGGCCTCGGTCGCGTTGTTGACCGGCATGCGTCCGATGAGCATATCGGGCAGGGGGTCATCCCCGCTCAGCGTCACATACCGGTTGTCCGAAGCCGTCTCCCCCAGGAAGGGGTCGACCATCCGCAAAAGGGGAGGAATGAGCGTGGGGGTATTCGTGCCCTCGTAGTTCTTGAAGTCGTACGTGCCATCCCCCATGAGGAGGACGTAAACGGGCGCGGGGCGTTGCCAATGGTAGTACGCGTACTCCAGGAAGTCACGGATGGCCTCCGCGGACATGACCCCTCCGTTGAATTCATCGTACACGTCCTGCACATCGACCAGCGCGACCCGATACCCCTGAGTAGCCCGATATGTGGCCAAACGGGAGGCCGCCTCCCACGTATCCCGGTGGGAGATGAGAATGTAGTCCGCACCGTTGGTCGGAGAACGCCATTGGGAGGGACTGTCCTCGTACACGCGAACGGGTGAACACAGGCCGCCGGGGGAACCGGCCCAATAAAGGTGGGATCCGGAGGCAACCAGACTCGCCTCCAGGGTGAAGCCCCCACTCCCATCCCCCTGAACACGGGCCCGCAGACGCCGGGGGCGATGGGGGGTGGTCACATCGAACAGGTAGACGGGGGATTGGGTGAAGCCCTCGATACGGACGCGAACGGGGTCTTCCGCGTCCAGGGGGAAGCTCAGCCGGTCGTGGTGGGCCGCGAAGCGCCGCGGGTACGTGATATCGAACCAGTTCACGTATCCCACCTCCTCGCGCGCGCCCGTGTCCCCCACGGCTTCGATACGCAACACATTCCCCGTCTCCTGCAGCAAGGACGCGTCGAAGGTCAGCGTTTCAGACCACACACTCACCCCATCCCAGTACGCTTCCCCCACCTGCGTCCCGTTGATGTAAAACCGAACGTGGTGATCGGGGTTTATCGAAAAGTAGGATGACGTCCCCTGTAAGTTGGGGGTGAGCGTGGCCGTCCCTTCTGCGACGACTCCGGGAGCATCGAAGGTGAACTCCCGCACCGGGCGGCTGGTAGGACGTCCCACGCTGAAGTAGACCCAATACCAATGGTCTGCGCCCTCCGTCCGGGGCACATCGCTCAAGTACACGTGGTTCTCCTCCAGGTGGAGGCGGTGGGGAAATTGGTTCACGGGGGTATGGCTCGGATTGGGAAGCGCGTTCGTTTCCTCCATGCGCAACCCGCGCGTGTCATCGGCCCAGAGCCAATAGACGTTGATATCGGTGTAGCGGGAATCGACACGTTGGCCGTAGAAGAGGAGCACGTCCCCCGGATCAAAACGTCCGTCCTCGGCCCCGATGACCCACAGGGCGATCTCCTCGTCGCCCACCCGCATGTGAATGTTGCGCGGGTCCACCGAGTCCACCGGGAACCCTGCGTGGGTCAACGTTGTGTAGTCCAGGCGGTAAAACCCCGTCGTATCCACCTCCACCTTGAACATCCGCGGGCCGTCGGAGGGTGAGGCGGTCACCACGCCGGGCGTGCGTGGGTAGAGATGAGGCTCCGGGGAAGCACCGTGGGTCGGGTCGCGCCAGGCGAGCGCCTCCTTGTAATTGAGGAGCGCGTGGCGCAGGATCTTCTCGAAAGGCCCGGGCTCCGGCGCGCTCACGGTCAACCGGGGACGTCCCTGAAACCGCACGTGGACGACCATCTCCCGCACGAAACGCACCCGGTGCCCTTCTCGGTCCACCCGGACGGGGGAAATCTGAAGGGTGGCCACCCGCTGGGCGCGGATGTACCCATCATCCACGATACGAACCCACTCCCGGGGACACCAACTTGCCCCACAGGACCGGACCTGCTCGGGCCAGCTTTCCTCTACCCCGTCATACCGC
>WGAA01000302.1 GCA_015489285.1 Anaerolineae bacterium
GGGCGGGGCCGGGAGGGAGCGGGTTTCTTCCGAGCGCACCTCCACGTCCAGGGTCACCTGGGTTCCCGGAGGCAGGCCGACGAGCACCCGTTTCTGGGGTAACCGGGGAAATCCCGGGGCCGCTTCCGAAATGTATCCCGGCAAAGCGAGCCGCGTGTACACGCGGCCGTTCCGCTCTACCCGTTCTACACGAAGTTCCGGCACCCGAACACGTATGTCCAGCCCCTGGGCGTCGGAACGGATGACGGTTACAGAGGGGGAATCGGCCTCCTTCGCCCCGGAGGTGGCGGGGAGGAACAAAAGGGCCCCCAGGACAAACCACAAAAGCCAGACGCGGACCAGAGGTCCGCCTCCCCACCTCCTGTATCCTGTTTGGGGTTCGGACTTCTTGCTCATCGGCTTTAGTACCACCGGGAAGGTACATCGGCCGCCCACTAAACCCGCGGGCGAACACGATGAGATTCGGGCCCGCCTGCGCCCACATCACGCGCCCTCGTTATCTACAAGATCAAGACGAGATCACTTGGGAAAAAGTTACCCATCAAGAACGTTGGGACCCGCGAGCGTTGTTCCACATGCGTGCCCCACCGCTCCACGCCCGCAGCCCTGCCCGCCACGCCAGGCGGAACCCCAGGCCAAAGGGATAGAAGACCCAGTTCAGCAACGTGTCCACGTAATAGAAAAAGCGAGCGATCCCCGCAAAGGGTCGGCGAAGACTGCGCTGTAAGAAGGGGAGATGGGCGTAGATCAGGACGAGGATCAACGTCCCCAGGTTGATGAAGAAGCGCGTCAGCTCGTGGAATTCGATGTGCGCGAACTCTTCCAGCAGGAACTCGATGCCGATGTTGAGAATGAGGAGGTAGGCGGCCGTTTCCAGGATGGGCTCCTTCTCAATCCACGCGGCAAAGAGCTGGGCCGCAATCCGCATGAGCAACATGCCCAATGCCACCCCCAGAAGCACAATATAAAGATCACGGGAAAGGGCGACGGCCGCAACCACATTGTCCAGGCTGAAAGCCATGTCCATGAGGATGGTGGCGACGACCACGCCCCAGAATCCCCGTCGCGATTTGGGGACCAGGAGCTCCTCGTCGGGGATCTCTTCCCCGTGGAAGGCTCCCAGGTGCTCCACGGCCAACTTGATGAGGTACAAAGCGCCCAAAAACTGAAGCCACGGATTTTCGATGACGTACGCGGCCAGGACCAGCATGAGGGCCCGGCCCGCGTAGGCCCCGAAGAGCCCCACACGCAACGCGGCCGTTCGCTGGGGGCCGAGAATAGGGTCCACCCATCGGCCTATGGGCCGCAGCAAGGAAGGCCAGGGGACTCCTTCGTCGTCGGGCAGCACCGAAACCAGCGCGCCCAACACCGCCGCGTTGTCGAAGGAAAGAATCCCTTCGAGGAAGATCAACTGGAGGACAATGGTGACGAACCGCAAGTCCAGAGAGATATCGGCCACCGGTCTTTACCTCGTCGTGGGGATGTAAGGCCCCCTCACCGGGTTCGTCCCCGGGGACGGTGGAGGAAGCCGGTACGTCAGGGAAAGGGGAGCCCATGATGCCCCTGGGGGATGACGCACTCCTCCCATCAGAATTGCAACCGCCCGCTCGCGCGCACGATCTTCTGCCTATAATCGGTCACGAATTCCAGCAGGCGTTCCTGCAACGCGTGCCACTCCGAACTCCGCAAAATCGCCTGTAGCGTGTCCAGGTCCTTGGCGACCACGTACGTCACGATCTGGGGCACGTCCCCGTAAATCGTGTACAACACCTCGACGGTCTGCAACCCCAGACGGGTCAACCCGGGGGCCAACTCCTGGACGACGAATTCGAAATACTGCTGCTCCTTCCCCGGGCGAATATTCCAGCTCATGATAAGTTTTACCATGGACACGCACCCGCCTCCTTGAATGTGAAGCCCTCTTCCGGCCGAAAGGGCCAACCCGCCATGTTGCACATGCGCACGTCGCGGGGTATGATACCCGTATCTCGGCCGGGCACACGTCGGACAAGCGTCCTAACAGCAGCACAAGGATACCAAAAAGTGATGCAGAGGACAAACCACCTGCAAGGCATCATCCGATTCACGCAGCGCCATCTCTTGACCTGCCTCCTCATCATGTTCTCCACTTTGGCCCTTCTTTTGGGCGCCGAAATGGGGAATTCCGTGTGGGCGCACGGCCCGGCGACCTCGCCCGCAACGGGCGTCATGCCCTTGCTTCAGGAGCAGGAAAAAGAACCCACAGGCCTCATCCCCCTGCCCCAGGGGGCGAAGGAGGACAATCCCATTGCCCTGGCCGCCTACACTGCCGACCTGTACTACACCTCCCAGGGGGACCCGAACGCCGTCCGAGTGGTCGTACGTGTTCGGTTGATCAACACGAGCCGGGAGAAAAAGGCCTCGATAACGTTGAACCTGACCGGCCGAACCAACGAGGGGACGCCCATTGCCCCCCTGCTGGCCACAACGGGGACGGATCCCGCGCAAGCAACGGTTTACCCCTACCCTTCCCTGA
>WGAA01000303.1 GCA_015489285.1 Anaerolineae bacterium
AGCTGCGGGCCGCGAAGGACACGGAAGATATCCAGCGCATCCGCTCGCTGACCGAGCAGCTGCAACAGGCCAGTCACGCGCTGACCCAGCAGCTCTACCAGCAGCAAGCCCCCGGCGCCGGTCCCGCGGGGACGGCAGGCCCCACGGGAGCTCCCGGGGACGGCAGTCAGGCGGGCGGCAGTGACGAAGACGTCATCGAGGGCGAATACCGGGAAGTCTAACCCACGCCCTCACGAGGCACACACCGGGCGACGGGGTCCATCCCGTCGCCCTTTTTTCTTGGTCCAGACTCGGCCCAGACTTCCGAAGTCTCGCAGACTTCGGAAGTCTGGAGTGGTCCCGGCCTGACGACGTAATCCGTGATGCGTAACGTCATTCGTCATCCGTCAGGCGTCAGGCGCCGGTGAGGAAGTCGGCACGGCAGGCGCACTTTGGCTTAAAATACGTGATGCGTAATGCGTGATACGTAATTTAAAGACAAATTGGCGCTGTAGAGACAACTCTGTCGACATGCCATCCGGTTATTTTTACTCGTTACTTGTTACTTATTACTCGTGTTGCATTTACTGCACCCATCCCGACTTTAAGTCCAACTTTAATCGTTAATCGTCAATCGTTACTCGTTACTCGTCAATGCCTCCCACGGGCCCGGGCCCACAACGCGCGCAACGTCTCGTCCTCGGGGAAATAGTAGAGCCCGAACAAGGCCGCATCGGCCGCGGCGTCATCCTGGTGCAAGCGCAAGTAAAGGAGGACGCGCTGGTAGTGGGGCGATTTCTTCCGGGGGTCGATGTCGATGGCCCGCTGATACTCCGCAAAGGCAAGGTCCCACCGCTCTAACTGGACGTACACCTGAGCCTGCCCCAACGCACTCCAAAAGAGGTGCGGATCCTCCCGATCCGCGTGGGCGAACGCGGCCAGCGCTTCCTCATACCGACGCGTGGCCTTCAACGCCCATCCCAAGCGAACCCACGCATCCGCGTCGTGGGGCCGAGCGCGGGTAAGCGCTTCGTACAGCTCGGCCGCACGGGCCCAATCCCGGGCCGCGTACGCCCGATCCGCCTCCTCGGCTATCCGATCCACATCCCCCATCGGGGGAGGGACGGGCGTCTCCCCGCCACACCCGGCCAGGAGCATCACCCCCACGAGGAGGATGAGCCAAAATCGCCCCCTCACCGCACCCCCTCCTCGGGCTCCAGCACGACCTCCACCGTCCGCTCCCCCACCACCGAGAAGGTGAGACCGACCACGTCGTCGGCCACCTCCTCCACCCGCACATCCGGGGGAAGGGAGAGGACGCGAAATCCGGGGAGCCCCAACAACACCGTCCCCTCGGCCCGACGTCCCAGGCGAACGCGGAAGGACAGGCGCGGCGGATCCCAGCGCCACATGTCGATCTCACCCCCCTGGGAAATGTGGAACGTGCTCCCCGCCAGGTGGGGGTTCGGGCGGACGGGCTTGATACCCAGCACATGTCCTCCGTGAGGGGGAATGTTAGTGAACACCCGATACCCCTCGACGACCCGGTAATACCGGCGATGCCAGAAGTCGAGCACGTGGTGGGGCCGATGCCAGTCCAACCCCAGGGTTCCCAACTGCAACGTGCGGGTGCGGAGCTCGTCCCGCCAGTTGAACAGGCCCACCGTCACCCCCTGCCCCCATTCCCGCTCCAGGGAGAGGACCAGCGTCTCCGGCATGGTGTGGTCCAGCAGATCCAGGGGGACCGCGGTCTCGGGCAGGATGGGGAGTAACGTCGCGATCCAGTCCAGGCGCTCGGGGGGGAGAAGGGCGAGGGGATCCCCCAGGGTGACCATCCCCCCGACAAGGCCGACCACGCTCAGCCAGCTCTGAACCTCGTGGGGTCGAAGGTCGGAGGAGCGGTCGCGCACGAGGAGACAGTCGGGATGGTTCCACCAGAGGCGGCGGTGATACGCGGCGCGCGTCAACGTGTTCCGCACCGCGTTGCTCATTGCCGGGTAGGTGGGCTGAAGGTTCCGGGAGCGGGGGAAGAAGAAGCGCTTGGGATGCCAGCGAGGCGCCACATTGGGCCCCACGCGCATCCCGTCGACCAGGCCGATACTCGGTCCCACCGGCGCGCCCCCCGCAAGGATGAAGACATCCTCCCCTGCGGCCTCCCGGATGAGTTCCAGTCCCCGGCGGTACACTTCCACCCGGGTGGGATGGGGATCGTGACGGCGGCCGGGCAGCGCGGCCGCGTAGAGGAAATCCACCTTCAGAAATCGATACCCCCACCGGTGCACGACCGTGTGGATTACCTCCCGTACGTACTCCTGCACCTCCGGATGCGTCACGTCCAGGCCGCGCAGGAACGTGCGACGTACAAAGCCCGCGTTGACCGGTCGTCCCTCCGCGTCCTTGAGAAGCCAGTGGGGGTGCTCCCGGGCCAGTCGGGAACCCGCTTCCGCGATGAAGGGAGCCACCCAGATCCCCGGTTCCATGTCCATCTCCCGGAGACGCCGGGCCAGGACATCCATCCGGCCCGAGAAGAGCCCGCGCGGGTACAACCAGTCCCCCAGGGCCGACTCGTACCCCGCGTCCACCTGAATCACCTCCACGGGCAGGCGGTCCCGCCCCTCGCGCGCCAGTCGGGCCTGTTCCAGGATGTGAGCCGGCCGGATGTGGCGCCCGTACGCGTACCAGCTGTTCCACCCCACGGCCACACGCTCGGGAAAGGCGACCTGATTCCAGCGCCGCATGGCTTCGACCGCAGGTCCCAGGGGGTCGGGCGTGCGCGGGGGGACCAGGTGGACCAGGAGGGGTTCGGACCAGAGG
>WGAA01000304.1 GCA_015489285.1 Anaerolineae bacterium
TCCACGCCGGCCCTTTAATCGTTAATTGTCAATCGTTAATCGTTGTCTTTCCACGCCATCCAATTACTCGTTACTCCGTTACTCGTTACTTGAGGAGGCCGGAATGCGTAGACGGTTGTCGTGGGTTTTCCTGTTCGTGGTACTGATCTGGGCCCTCCTCTTGTCCCTGCCGAGCGCGAGGGCACAGACGCCCTCCGTCCTCGTCCTCACCTTCCGCGGCCAGCTCTCCGGCATCCTCGTCACTTACGTGGAGAACGGCATCGAACACGCCAACACCATGGGCGCGGAAGCCGTCGTCATCCTCCTGGACACGCCGGGTGGGAGCATCCGCCTGATGGACCGACTGGTGCAGGACATCATCAACGCTCCCCTCCCCGTCATCGTCTACGTCTACCCGCCGGGAGCCCACGCCTCATCCGCGGGCACCTTCATCACTCTGGCCGCGCACATCGCGGCCATGGCCCCCAACACGACCATCGGAGCGGCCAGTCCCGTCGGCCCGTCGGGTGAGGAGATTCCCGAGACCCTGCGCAAGAAGGTGGAGAACACCCTGGTCGAGGACGCGGAGCAACTGGCCCGACGTCGTGGGGAAAAGGCCGCGGAGTGGGCCCGCCGCGCCGTGCTCGAGGCCGCGGCAGCCGACGCGGAGGAAGCCCTGAAGCTGGGCCTCATCGACCTCATCGCGGAGGATGTGAACGACCTCCTGCACAAGGTGGATGGTCGGAGCGTGAAGGGACGCTTCGGCACCCGAACCTTGCACACGGCCCAGGCCCGCATCGTCGAATACCCCCTGAGCCCCCTGGAGGACTTCCTGAACCAGATCATCACCCCCACCCTGGCCCTCCTCCTCATCACCCTGGGCATCCAACTCATCATCGCCGAATTCTCCCAGCCCGGGGGGTATGTGGCCGGAATCACGGGGACCATTGCCCTCATCCTGGGCATCTACGCCCTGGGCGTCCTGGACGCCAATTACACGGGGTTGGCCCTCATCCTCCTGGCCTTTGTCCTCTTCATCGTGGACATCAAGGCCCCGACCCACGGCGTCCTCACGGCCGGGGGGATCCTTTCCTTCATTGCCGGCGCGGCCCTCCTCTTCTACCAGCCCTTCATGACCATCCCCTGGGCCAGCATCCTCGGCCTGGCCATCTTCACCGCCGCGTTCTTCGCCTTTGTCATTGCCAAAGTCATCCGGGCCCAGAAACGCAAACCCCTCACGGGCATGGAGGCCCTCGTCGGCCAGATAGGGGAAGCCCGCACCCGCCTCGACCCCACCGGTCTCGTCTACGTGGAGGGCTTATGGCAGGCGGAAGCCCTCGATCCCCCCATCCCGCCGGGCACCCCGGTGGAAGTGGTGGGGTACAAAGGCCTTCGCCTTTACGTGCGCACACATCGGGACACAGAGGAGCAATGAACGCATTACGGCGATGGTGGTACCGATGGCGCGGGGAATCCTGTTACACCTGCCGTTTTGCCCGCGCCCTGCGAACCACCGGCGACGGTCAGGTCTCCCGCCTGACCGTCATCTGCACCAACTCCCGCTCCCCTTACCACACCCGCCTCATCCCGCAGGAACGCTGGTGTGACGCCTGGGAGCGGGATCCCGAAGGGCGCGTCCTCCCCCGCATGGAGGACACGGGGTTGACGCCATGAACGTCTACCGCATCCCCCCCGATAGGGTGGATACCCTGCCCAACGCCGGAGGCACATACCTCCTCCTCTTCCGGGTGGACGAACCCTTACGGGTCCGGGTCGGGCGGCTCGGACTCCTCACCCTGGAAGGGGGATGGTACGCGTACGTGGGAAGCGCCCACGGGCCGGGCGGGCTCCGGGCCCGGGTGAGGCGGCACGTCCGGGGGCCCTCGCGGCGGCACTGGCACATCGACTACATCACCCACGTCCTGCCCCCGCACACCATCTACTACACCGTCGCGCCGGTCCCCCTGGAATGTCATTGGGTCCACACCCTGTTGGCCCATCCCGGGGTTCACGCGCCCCTGCCCGGTCTGGGGAGCAGCGATTGCAGACAAGGCTGTCCGGCCCACTTCCTACGTATCCCTTCGGAAGAGATCCAACCCTGGCTCGAAGAGGGCATGTCCCACATCGTCCACGAACGTCTTACCGCAGGAGGTCAACGGTGATCGTCACACGCGAAGCACAGGAGGAACGGGAACGACGTATCCTCGCGCCGTACGCGATGAAGAGCGGGGATACCCGAGGCCGGGTGTATCCCGAGGAGGAGGACCCCCACCGGACCCCTTTCCAGCGGGACCGTGACCGCATCATTCACACCACGGCCTTCCGCCGTCTGGAGTACAAGACGCAGGTTTTCGTCTACGGGGAGGGGGATCACTACCGAAATCGGCTCACCCATACCATCGAAGTGGCCCAGATCGGGCGGTCTCTGGCCCGCGCCCTGGGGCTGAACGAGGATCTCACCGAGGCCATTTGTCTGGCCCATGACCTGGGTCATCCCCCCTTCGGACACACGGGGGAGGCCACGCTGAACGAGCTCATGGAGGGGTACGGGGGGTTCGACCACCAGCGGCAGACCCTGCGCATCGTGGAGAAGCTAGAACGCCGATATCCCGACTTCCCCGGCCTCAACCTGACCTACGAGGTCCGGGAGGGCCTGGTCAAACACGACACGGATTACGACGTGGTCCACGCGGAGGGGTACGAGCCGGAAAAGCGGGGGACGCTGGAGTGCCAGATCGCCAACCTGGCCGACGAGATCGCCTACAACACCGCGGACCTGGATGATGGGCTTCGCAGTGGCATCCTCCGCCCCGAGGACGTCCGTCAGCTGGAAATATGGCGTGTCCTCATGGACGCGCTGAACGAGCCCCCGGACGCGCCCATCACCGACATGCTCCGCCATCGGGCCATCCGTCGTCTCGTGGGCATGGAGATCCGCGACGTGATTCAAACCACTCACGAGCGCCTGGAAAAGTACGCCATCCGCTCCGTGGAGGACGTGCGCAACCTGGACCAGAACGTGGCCACCTACTCCCGGCGCTTATTTTATCTCAACGGGGAACTCAAGGCCTTCCTCATGGACCACTTCTACCGTCACTATCGGGTCATGCGGATGGCGGCCAAGGCGCATCGAGTGCTGAGCGCCCTCTTCCGCGCCTACATCTCCGAACCCCGTCAGCTCCCCTGGGCCACCCAGCAGAAGATTCGGGAGGAACCGGAGGGACTCCACCGGGTCGTGTGCGACTATATCGCGGGCATGACGGACCGCTACGCGCTGGAGGAATACCAGAAGTTATTCGATCCTATGACACGCGTCTAACGAGTGACGAGTAACGAGTAACTGGATGGCGTGGGAAGACAACGATTAACGATTGACGATTAACGATTAAAAAGGGCGGCATGAAGATGAGATTGGCCTAACAGTGCCACCGTTCATAACGAGTAACGGAGTAACGAGTAATTGGATGGCGTGAAGACAAGGTTGTCCCTACAAAGCCAACTTCTCTTCGAGTTACGCATCACGCATCACGAATATGCCGCCGAGCTCCATCCCGACGCGCTGGTCGCCTCCTGTCGCCTGACGCATGACGGGTGACGGATGACGACCGACGACCGACCAACGACCAACGAAAGGATGGCGCGGAGACAAGATTGGCCCAGCCGCGCCAACCTGACCCTACGTTACGCATTACGTCATCACGCCAAGCTGCGCCTAACCGAGACAACTTGTCTAAAGGGGCTGTGAATTGGCGCACAACCCCGCCCAGAGCTGAACCTCTGGGCTACGTTAGTGGTTCAGACTTCCGAAGTCTCGCAGACTTCGGAAGTCTGTGCCGCTCCCTTTAGGCCGCTTTCAGCGGTCTTCGCTTTGATGTAGCACGGGGTCTTTAGCCCCGTGCGTACTGGCGTGAAGACAAGGTTGTCCCTACAAAGCCAACTTCTCTTCGAGTTACGTATCACGTATCACGCATCACGCATCACGTCATCACGCCAAGCTGCGCCTCCAGCGCCAACTTCCTCACCGGCGCCTAACGCATGACGCATGACGCCCGACGCCCGACGTCAGGCTTGCTTCCGTCGGAAGA
>WGAA01000305.1 GCA_015489285.1 Anaerolineae bacterium
GCCCACGACCACCCCAACGCCCACACCGACCCCAACCCCTACGGCAACCCCGACCCCTTCGCCCACGCCTATCCCCCAACGGCTGTGGGTACCCTGGATAGGTCGATAGGAGGAGCACATGCGAAAGGCCTATGGAGTCGTCGCCGCGGCCATTCTCATCATGGGAACTCGGATGCTCGCCCCGCAACTGTTGCGGTTCCGCGTCCTCATCGACTTCCTCTCCTATTACACCGCGGCGATAGGATACCGGCAGGGGAATATCTACGACGTGGATTTCCTCACCCGTTTTCTGCACCCCCTGGGCCTTTACAAGACGGTCATCGCCGTTCACTCCCACATGTACCCTTACGTGTACCCCCCGGCTTTCGCCTTTTACCTCCAACCGCTGGGACTCCTGCGGTACGGCATGGCCTATCGCCTGTGGCTCCTGGGGTCATGGGCCCTGCTCCTGGGCACGACCTACCTCATCTGGCGGATGGCTCGCGCGCACACCGCCCTGTGGGGCCTGGAAACGAAACCGTACGCCTTTGCCGTCATCCTCATCCTCCTCGTCTACACGTTGCCCTTCGACGTGGATTTGAGCCAGGGGCAGGTCAACATCCTCCTGGTCTTCCTGATGACCCTGGCCCTGATGTGGGGGCTCGAGGGACGACGGGAGGGAGCCGCGGGGGTGGCGCTGGCCACGGCGGCCTTGATCAAGCTCACCCCCATCCTCCTCCTCGCGTATTTCCTCGTGGAACGCCGTTGGCGCCTCATCGCGGCAACGCTGGGAGCGGCTTTCCTCATCGCCCTCCCCACGCTGCTCTTCGGTGGCTGGGCCCACTGGCTGGCGTATCTCCACTTCCTCCTGCGCTCCCGGAGCGCCCTGGAGGTGAAAGCCCTGGTGGGCACCGAGGCCCCTTACAACATCTCCCTCCTGGGCGCGTGGAGCCGCGTCCTCGGACGTTCGACGGTCGCGCTGATCCTCCACGGCCTGAGCGTCCTCATCCTGTTCCTCATCGCCATGAGGGCCCACGCGCGGGCACGTGCTCGCGGCCGAGGACGGTGGACCGTTCTCCTCGCCTACCTGGCCGCGATGGTCCTGGCCGCGCCTTACGGGTGGATTGTGCACATCGTCTACCTGCTGCCCGGCGCGGTCTGGGTCCTCTACACGCTGTGGGAAAGGGACACGAAACTCGCCTGGGGATTGCTCCTGGCCCTCCTCTTCGCCGGACTGGATTTCCCCGAGCTCTACGGCGTCTTCCCCCTCCTGAGCGCCCTGCCCCCGGCCGCGCGCTCGCTGAACACGGGCGCCCTTTTGTTCATCTACCTCCTGGGGGTGTACACCACGCTTCGCGAGGGCCGGGGAGTGGAGGGGGAAGCATGAACGTTCTGTCATCTTATCCCGAAAACACGTTCATCCCCCATTCATTTTCCCGTGTTAAAGTATCCCTGGGAAGAACGGCCCCTCGGCCGCTGCCCACGAGAGGGTTGGAGGTAACATGAGGAAACGCGTTGCGTACCGATGGCTTACCGTGCTGATATTCGCGCTGCTGAGTGCAGTGGGAAGGGGGCCCGCGGTGCACGGGGACACGCCACCGAGGGCTCCCGAGGAAGTCAGCGGCGCTTTCGTAACCCAACCGGCCACGGCCTGGCGTGAAGTCTGGAACGCGGAAGGGACCCTGTACGCGGCCGCATCCCCGACCACGGACCGGGACACCGTCCTCTGGGCCGTGGGAGACGGAGGACGACTGATGCGCACCCGGGACGGCGGGCGCTTCTGGCGTTTCTCCCGCGTCCCCGGCCGCCCCGAACTCCACGCGCTGGCCCTCGCCGACGCCACCCACGGGTGGGCTGTGGGGAACGCGGGAACCGTGGTGCGCACGGAGGACGGCGGGGACCTGTGGACACCTGTCGCCGTTCCCATCACGGGCACACTGTACGTTGTGGACCTCGCGCAGGAAAAGGTGTGGATCGGGGGGGAGGAAGGTCTCGTCGTCAGCAGCGACGGCGGGCACTCGTGGACACGCGTCTCAAGCACCCCCGTGCGGAGCTGGGCTCGCGAGGCCACGTGGTGGGCGGTCGGCACCCCGGACGGTCGGGTACTCCTCACCGGGGACGGGGGAAACACGTGGGAAGAGCACGGCCTGGGAGACAAGGCCGTTTACGCGCTCGCCTGGTGCCCCACGGCGGGAGGGAAGGCCCTCTACGCGGCCGGTGATGGCTTCCTCGCACGCTCCCTGGACCGGGGGACCTCCTGGACGTTCATTCCCTACGACCACAGCTATCCCCTTTTCGACCTGGCGTGCGGCAACGAGAACGACGTGTGGGCCGTGGGCTTGATGGGCTCCCTGTATCACATCCGGGAGACCACGGCCACCCGCATCGCGGTGGATGAGGACTTTCACACCCTCTTCCACATCCAGGTCCTCGACGGGGACGGCCTCTGGGTGGTCGGGGATGGACCCGTCATCTGGCGCAGTGACGATGCCGGGGGCTCCTGGACGTTGCAAAACGGCGGCCCCCTGGTCAACCTCTACGAGGTGGACTTCGTGGACGAACGGCACGGGTGGGCCGTGGGAGAACGGCGACGCCCGGGGACAAAAGCGGGGCATTACAACGGCGTTGTCCTGCACACGGAGGACGGGGGAGAGAGCTGGGAGGTCCAATCCCTCCCGGACGACCAGGATTACGGCTGGCTTTGGGGGCTCGACTGTGTGGACGTGGACCACTGCTGGGCCGCGGGGCGGTACGGCCGTATTTTCCACACCGCGGACGGGGGCCGCACGTGGCAACGCCAGTACTCGGGCACATCCAAGTGGCTCCACGAAGTCGCGTTCCCCACCCTGACGCGCGGGTACATCGGGGGGAATTACGACCCGGTCAGGGGCCACAGCCTCTTCCTGCGCACGCGAAACGGGGGTGAAACGTGGGAGGACATGGCGCCTCCCATCGGGCTCCCCCTCTACGCGGTGGACGCGCTGGACGCCATGCACGTGGCCGCGGCCTCCGACCAGGGGGCGATCATCGTCTCCCACAACGGAGGGGCCTCCTGGATCCGCACCAATGCCCCCCACCGCATCAACCTCCGGGCCATCACCTGGCTCGACGAGGACAACCTTTGGGTTGCGGGCATGTACGGCTACCTCATCCACTCCATCGACGGGGGAAGGACGTGGCTGTACAAGGAGGGGGGTGGGAGCCACCACACCCGGGATTGGTGGAGCATCGAATTCACGCCGGACCGGAAAGTCGGCTTTGTCGTCGGCGGCTTCTGCCCCCGACACAACGCGGTCGGCCTCTGCTATCCCGAGGACACGGGGTACACGGGCGGGCTGATCGGCATTACCTTTAACGGGGGCCGCTACTGGACGTACTACACCTCGGGGACCCCCCAAACGTTACGGGATGTCCGGGTGCTGGACCGCAATCACGCCTGGGCCGTGGGCGACGCAGGCACCATCCTCCTCTACCGCGGGGAACCTTCTCGCACCTTTGGCCTGCGCGCCCCCCGTCCGCCCCTCATCGACGGGGATACGTGGGACTGGACCGTCGCGGACGACCTGGTCGTCGACGCGGCCCACGCGGACGAAGTCCGGGGCGCACGCCCCACATCCGACGCGGACCTTCGTGCCACCATCGCCGTGTGGTGGGATCCCTCGGCCGTGTACCTCCTGGCCCGGATCACCGATGACATCCCCGCCCCGGGTGATGGCCTCACCCTCGTCCTCGACGGCTCGGCCTCCACACCGGAGGACACCGGGTACATCACCCTCACCCTCCAGGCCCCACCCCTTCCGGGACAACGCCGGACCGGTGTGGACGATACCACAGGCGCGAACTACGCGGTGCGCCGCGAGGACGACCGCTGGATCGCGGAGATCCGCATCCCCGCGTCAGCCCTGGGCGGCGAGCTCACCCATGACCGGATCATCCGCTGGACCGTCCGCCTGAACGACGAAGACTCCGCGGAACACAGCGAGCTCATCCGCGACGGGCGCTCGTTGACCCCCAACCCGGAATTCGGCTCCATCATCCTGCTGGACAACCACGTCGTGCTTCAATCGGGGCGTAACCTTTACTCCGACAGTGTGGATTCCTGGATTAGCAACGAATGGGACAAAAAGGCGCAAAACTGGTGGAACGGCCGAACCCTCCACATCACCGCGGGGGACTACCGGGACGTCCTCCTCTACTTCCGCACCGACATGTTTCCCCCGGACCTCCAGGTGGAGGAAGCAACCCTGCGCCTCTTCACCACGGAAGAACACGGGGGCGGGGGTCCCCTCACCGTAGGGGTTTACCCCCTCAAACGTCCCTGGTTGTTCGACCAGGTAACGGGCCTGGAAGCCATGAAAGGCGTCCCCTGGGGACGTCCCGGGGCCAATGACACGGAGGTCGACCGCTGGGCCACCCCCACCGACCAAACCCAGGTGGATGCCACCGATGCCTGGTTCGCCTGGAATGTGACCGAAGCGGTTCGCCTGTGGATTCAGGACCCCGCGAGCAACCACGGCGTCATCCTGAAATCCTTCCAGAGGGGCTACAATCCCCGGTACACCTTTGCCAGTGAAGCCCATCCGGTGGCTCCCTACGAGGACAAACACCCGGAGCTCCACATCCATTACGCGGTTCCGACGCCGGCCGCCACGGCAACACCGACGCCGACACCGCCTCCCGTGTGGCACACCTACGTGCCCGCGTTGAGCGCTCGCGGCCGCTGAATGGAGGGATACGTAAGTCATTCGTCATGCGTCATGCGTCAGGCGCCGAGGGGAAGTTGGCGTGGTCGGATGGAATTCGGCATTGGGTATGTGATGCGTGATTCGTGATGCGTAATGCGTGATGCGTAATGCGTGATGCGTAACTTGAAGACAAGCTCGGCTCTGTGGCGAGAACCTTGCTGCCACGCCAACCAATTACTCGTTACTCCGTTACTCGTTAGTCGTGATGCGTAATGCGTAACTTAGAGCCGAATTGGCGCGGTAGGGTCAATCTTGTCTTCGCGCCAACGCTTTAATCGTTAATTGTCAATCGTTAATCGTTGCCTTCCCACGCCATTCAGTTACTCGTTACGCCGTTGCTCGTTACTTCGTCATCTGGGAAAAAACGGCACGCGGTGGACGGGACATCGGAGGGAGGCGTTGATCGCCCTCTCCCAACCGGCGTCCGCCGCTCAGTACGGAGGTTACACATGCGACGTTTTGTCTTGTTGCGAGTCTTCGCCATCGCCTTCATCCTGGGTGCACAACTCGTCGGCAGTGTGCCGACCACACGAGCAGGGGACACCGCGATAGCGACGCGTATCGACCCGGACGCGGGGAACGGCCTTATCCTCCTGGACACCGTGTGGTACGGCCAGGGTGATCTGACGGACATCTTCTTCCTGGACGGCCAACACGGTTGGGTGACCGCCGACGCGGCGCGCGTCTTCCGCACCATCAACGGAGGCCGCTCCTGGCACATGAGCCAATGGCGTCCCCATCCCCTGGACATGCAATCCCGTACGAACGGGCCCACCCTGCGAGGCGTGGCCTTCGTCACCCCCCTCCGGGGCTGGGTCGTGGGGGACAACGGCATCATCCTGCGCACCTTCGACGGAGGCGATACCTGGCACGAACAGCCAAGCCACATCTCCTCCCCCCTCAACGCTATCGCCTTCGCCTCAGACGGACTCCACGGCTGGATTGTGGGGAACAATGGGGTCGTGCTCCACACCGCGGACGGAGGGGAGACGTGGACCCGCCAGCTGGCAGGCGTGGGCATCCACCTGTACGGACTCCACGTCCACGACGCGCTGCACGTCTGGGCCGTGGGGCAGAACGGCCACATCATTTACACCGAGGACGGCGGCGCCCACTGGAGCGTCCAGCGGGCCGGTGGAGCTTACCTCTACGATGTGTACTTCGAGGCCGACGGGCAAAGGGGCTGGGCCGTGGGCAACGGCGGCACCGTCTGGGCGACGACCGATGGGGGGCAGACCTGGGCACCGGAGTCCTCGGGTACCTCCCAGAACCTGTTGGGCATTACCGCGGACGGGACGGGAAACCTCTGGGTCAGCGGTGCCGCGGGCACCCTCCTCCGCCGTACCCCTGACGGCACATGGCAGCAGTGGAACGTTGGGGTCCCCCGTCGCTTCGAGGCCATCGCCTACACGGACCGCCTCTGGCTGGCCGGGGACATCATGAGCCTCTACACGGCAACCGACCCGGAAGGGCCGTGGTACAACCCCCTGGGGGGCAACATCACCTCCCTCCGGGGCATCACCATGCCGGACGGTGTCCACGGGTGGGCCGTCGGCAAGCGTTCCAACGTCCCGGCCCAACAGGCCGGCGTCATCCTGCGCACGGAAGACGGCGGATGGTCCTGGTTTGCCCAGGAGTACAACGCCCCCACCGGCTACTTCAACCGGGTGGCCGCGGTGGACGCACAACACGCCTGGATCGTGGGGCAATACGGGGGGAAAATCCTCCACACCGAAGACGGAGGGCAGACGTGGGTTCTGCAAAGCGGCGGCATCACCAACGAAGTCACCGACATCGCCTGCGCTGACGAAAGTCGCTGCTGGGCGACCCTGGACACCCCGCCCAACACGGATCCCCTCATCCTGGCCACCGAAGACGGGGGCGCCCACTGGACCGTGCGCAACCTGGGGGGTTATTTCGTCCGCAAACTCCCGGCCATTAGCGTCAACGTCAAGCCCGACGGCTTCGGCATGATATTCAACCTGTTCGGCGAACACCTCATCACCCACGATTACTTCGCCACCGTGGAACGCTCCATCTTTGCCAGCGTCCCCCACGGCCAGTGGGATGTCGACCTCTACGATGGGCGGCTTATGTTCAGCGCGGGCATGCACGGACAAATCGTGCGCATGAAGGACCGGGAATACTTCCCCCCGAAACCGAACGCGGACAAACGCCGTTGCTCCACCCGGGCCGGCCTCACCTATTGCAACTTCAAAGGGGGCGGCAGCAGCGATATGTGGGATTGGCGGAGCATCGGCATCATCGACGGACACGAAGTCGTCGCCGTGGGCGGCCATTGTGCCTACTACCGCCCCGTGGGCACCGTGTACAAATGCGCCAGCTACGACGGGGGCATGTTCAGCTACACCCCGGATGCCGGCACCATCGGCACCTGGACCATTTACGAGGACCCCGACGACTTCTCCACCCTGGGCCGGGTGGGCACTCCGGGGGCCTTGTGGGACATGGTCGTCTTCCGCGCGGGACAAACGCGCGACCACGTCCCGCAACCCGGCCCCCGCTGGAAGGCCCTGGCCGTGGGTGATGGCGGCTTCATCCTCGGCTACCGGGGACGGGCCCATCACCTCTTCGCCTACCCCATCGACCCGCAGCCCGTCATCGACGGTCACCTGAGCGAGTGGGCCGAAACCCCGGGGCTGGACGTCTCCGGGGAAGACGCGGACCGGGTGGGCATTGCCCGTCCCGATTCCGACGCGGACACATCCGCCCACCTGCGGGCGCGGCGTTCCGGCAACATCCTCTACCTGGGTATCCAGGTGAACGACGATCACGTCCTCGTGGACGATCACCGTCCCCTGGCCGACGACGGTGTGCGCGTTGCCCTGGACGGCCGCAATGACGGCATCCCGGGCGGTCTCGACGACCTGGTCATCTGGATCAACGCGGAGAACGAAGTGCACATGGCCGGGGGGTTCGCCGGAGCCCTTATCGCTCACGGCGTCACCCCTGTAGACGGCGGCTACGAGGTCGAACTCGCCATCAACGCCACCTCCCTGGGCCTGAGCCTCAACGGCGAGCCCACCTGGGGCATCACCTATGAGGTGTGGGATGACGACGACGGCGGCGAGCCCGACCACGTCCTCGGCTCCGACGGACCGGGGGCCTGGGGGACCCACCTGGACATGGCCACCCTGACCATCCTCGGGCCGGAGATCTCCATCCAACGCAACATGAACCGCTGGAGCTGGGCACAACACACCCACATCCGCTCCTGGTACGGCGGACACGACTGGCGCCCCTACAACTTCGGCTATTATGGCACCCTGGACATGGTCCCCAACAACGTCTACGCCCTGCTCCTCCAATTCAACACGGACATCCTCCCCTCCTCCATGGTCATCCAGCAAGCCGAGGTGCGTCTCTACACAGCGGAGAAATACGGCGCGGGGACGTTGCCCGTCCAGGTGTACCGCATGTTGCGCCCCTGGAACTTCGAGGAGGCCACCTGGTATCAGGCGGACCGGGAGAACTTCTGGGCCCGGGACGGGGCCAAACCGGGGGAGGACTACGCGGCAACACCCGAGTGGAGCACCGTCGTCGTGGGGCCGAACGGGTGGTACACGTGGGATGTCACGCAACTGGTCCGGGATTGGGTGAACGGTAGCCAACCCAATTACGGTATGCTCTTCCGCTCCAACGCGGAACGCGGTCCCGAATTCCGCTTCTATCCCAGCAACACCTTCCCCTTCTACCGCTCCCGCTCCCCGCGGCTGCGCATCCGTTACGTCATTCCCTGGCCGGGGAGCACCCCGCCCCCCACATTCACCC
>WGAA01000306.1 GCA_015489285.1 Anaerolineae bacterium
CATCCTGCAGGCCAAAGGGAGTCTTTAGGGGAAACATCATGCAGGACAAACCTGTCGGGGCCCGACTTGGTTGGATCCTCTTAGGAACGAAATACCTCTATCGAAGCCCGTGGTTTCACTTGCGCCAGGACCGCGTGCGTCTCCCCTCGGGTGAGCTCATCACTTACACATACCAAGAACACGCGGGTTTCGTCATCATCGTCCCGGTGACGGAGAGGGGCGACATTGTCCTTATTCGCACGTACAGGTACACCGTAGACGATTGGGTTTGGGAACTTCCGGCCGGTGGATTGGGCAACCGACCGGGCGAATCCCTCCTCGAAGTGGCCCAAAGTGAGCTGCGAGAGGAGGTGGGAGGGATAAGTGGGCACTGGTCGTACCACGGATGGTTCTACGTGGCCAATGGAACCGGCAACATCAAAGGCCATCTTTTCTTGGCCCGAGATGTCCAACTCGGCCACTCCACGCAGCGGGAGAACACCGAAGTGATAGAGATTCACCCCCGCCCCATCCACGAAGTGCTGGAGATGGCACGCGACGGAGAGATACGGGACGGGGAAAGTGCGCTGGCGTTACTGCGCCTGGAACCGCACCTTCGGGAGATGAGTACCCATGCGCGTAGGTCTTCTGGCTGATACGCACGTCCCCGACCGTCAGGCCGAGCTCCCTCGGGCCCTCTTTCGCGCCTTCGACGGGGTGGAACACATCCTCCACGCAGGGGACATCACCCAACCTTTCGTCCTCGAAGAACTGGGCGCCTTGGCACCGGTCACCGCCGTGCGCGGGGATTGGGATGCCGCGGGGCTCCACCTGCCGCAGCGCTTAACCGTGGAGCTAGGGGGACGACGGATCGGCCTCATCCACGGCCGTCGGCCACGCGTGGCCGAACTTCCCCCCTTCCTCCTCAGCCTGCTCACCCGACGTCTCTGGACTCCGGGCCTTGACCGCTGGCTTCTGAACAACTTTCGGGAAGACCGTGTCGACGTCATCGTGTACGGGCACCTCCACCGCCCCCGTCGTGCCCTTGTCGATGGGGTCTGGCTTATCAACCCGGGAGGGGCATGGACGGGCCCCTTCGAACGATGGATCAAGCCGGTGGTATCCCCCACCGTTGCCATCCTCGAGACAGAATCCCTGGCCGTTCGCTTCATTCCTCTATCCGAAGGAGAATGACCGGTTATGAGCCCATTTCCCGTTCACATCCGAGTACCGGCGACCACCGCTAACCTGGGCCCGGGATTCGACGTTTTGGGTATGGCCCTGGGCCTGTGGAACGAGATACACGTGGAAAGAGCAGCGAACTTGCGGATCGGCATAGAGGGCGAAGGCGCTGCGCTGCTTCCCCGGGATGAGAGGAACCTGGTCTACCGGGCCATGCTCCGGTTGGCTCAACACGCGAAGCGCTCCCTTCCCCCCCTACACCTTCGCCTGTACAACCGCATTCCCTTGCAAGCCGGCCTTGGTTCCAGCTCCGCGGCCATTGTGGGTGGGTTGACGGCCGCTGCCCACGTCCTTGGGATCACCCTGCCACCGGAGGAAATGCTCCGTTTGGCTGTAGAAATCGAAGGTCATCCGGACAATGTGGCTCCGGCGCTGTACAAAGGCCTGGTCGCCGTTACCCTGGACGAAGAGGGCCCCCTGGTCATCCGGTTTCCTCTACCCGACGACATGCGGGTTGTCATCGTGCTCCCCGACGTTCGCGTCTCCACCGAAAGGGCCCGAGCCCTGCTCCCCTCCCACGTACCCCACGGGGATGCGGTCTTCAACGTCGCCCGGGCCGTCTTCGTCGTCCACGCCTTATCCCGTGGGGACTACCCCCTTCTATCCCGCGTCATGGTGGACAGGCTCCATGTGCCCTATCGAAAAGGGCTGATCCCCTCGTTCGACAGGGTCGTCCGGGAAGCGCGAAAAGCGGGGGCAGCAGCTGTGACCATTAGCGGTTCCGGTCCCGCCCTCGCTGCCTTTGCCCCCGCCCAACATCAACACATCGCCGAAGCGATGGTCCGTGCGTTTCAGGAAGCGGGCGTTACCGCCCGTTCCTGGATATTGCCCGTCGTGAGCGAGTAAGTACCCACGCTCCGGACAACAGGCGCCCTTGCCCTCAATCTCATTTGAGCTCGCGGCTGGAGTACCCCAGGATCCGGCGTGCCACGATAAGGGTGTTGATCTGGCCCGTCCCCTCGAAGATGTCGTTGATCTTCGCGTCCCGC
>WGAA01000307.1 GCA_015489285.1 Anaerolineae bacterium
ATCCGTAAAGCCGCTGTGATCGGCGCTGGGACCATGGGCGCGGCCATCGCCGCCCACTTGGCCAACGCCGGCATCCCCGTCTACTTGCTGGACATCGTGCCCACATCCCTGACCCCCGAAGAAGAGGCGAAGGGACTCACCTTGAAGGACCCTGAAGTACGCAATCGCATCGTCATGCAGGGCCTGGAACGGATGAAGAAAAGCAAGCCCGCGGCCCTGTTCAGCGAGGATCGCCTGGCCCTCATCACCCCCGGCAACGTGGAGGACAACTTCGACTGGGTAGGCGAGGCCGACTGGGTCATCGAGGCGGTCATCGAACGCCTGGACATCAAGCAGCAGGTGATGGCCCGCATCGAGGAGGTGCGCAAACCCGACGCCATCGTCAGCACCAACACCTCGGGCATCCCACTGCGCCTCATCGGCGAAGGACGGTCTGAAGCATTTCTCAGGCACTTCCTGGGCACGCACTTCTTCAACCCGCCTCGCTACCTCAAACTGGTGGAGATCATCCCCGGCCCGGGCACGGACCCGGAAATCCTCGAGTTCATGACCGAATTCGTGGAAAAGCACCTGGGCAAGCGGGCCGTGCGGGCCAAGGACACGCCCAACTTCATCGGCAACCGTCTCATGGTCATTACAGGAGCGTTCGTCACCAAGTTCGCCATCGAAAACGACTATACCGTCGAAGAAGTGGACGCCATCCTGGGCAAACTCATCGGCCGGCCCAAGACCGCGCACTTCCGCCTGATGGACCTGGTGGGCATCGACGTGATGGATCACGTCTCCCGCAACCTGTACGAAGCCATCCCCCACGACCCCTTCCGCGATCTGCTCACCGATCCCAACGTGGAGCGGGTGACCAAGTTCTTGTTGGAAAAGGGATGGCTGGGAAACAAGACGGGCCAAGGGTTCTACAAGCGGGTCAAACAGAACGGCAAGAAGGAGTTCTGGCACCTGAACCTGAAGACTCTGGAGTACGAACCGCCCGCGAAGCCACGGTGGGATTCGGTGAAGAAAGCCAAAGACATCGAGGACCTGGGCGAGAGGTTGCGCTTCCTGGTTCAGCAGGATGACAAAGTGGGTCGGTTGGTGTGGGCGACCCTGGCCAACCAGTGCTCCTACGCGGGCTATGTGACGCCTGAAATCGCGGACGACATCATCAATGTGGACAACGCCATGCGCTGGGGCTTCGCCCACGAGATGGGTCCCTTCGAGGTGTGGGACGCGCTGGGTGTGGCCGAGACCGTAGAGCGCATGGAGAAGGAAGGCTATTTCGTGGCCGACTGGGTCAAGGAGATGCTTGCCAACGGGCATCCCTCCTTCTACCAGTACGAAAACGGTCGCGTGGTGGGTTACTACGACTTCAAGGAGAAGGCTTACAAGCCCATGCCCACCAACCCCAACGTCATCGTCCTCAAGGATTTGAAGGCGCAGGGGAAGGAGATCGAGCGCAACCTGAGCGCCAGCCTCATCGACCTGGGAGATGGCGTGCTCCTGCTGGAATTCCACACCAAGGCCAACGCGCTGGATCCCGACATCTTCAAGATGTACGAGACCGCGCTGAAACGCCTGGACACGGACTTCGACGGCATGGTCGTGGGCAACCAGGGCGAGCACTTCTGCGCGGGCGCGAACGTGTTCAACATCGCCATGGCCGGGCAGCAAAAGATGGTGGACATGCTCCACCAGATGGTCAAGGAATTCCAGAGCCTGATGATGACCGTCCGCTACTTCCCCAAGCCCATCGTGGCCGCCCCCTTTGGCATGACCCTGGGCGGCGGCGCGGAAGTGGTCATGGCTGCGTCACGCGTGGTCGCCTCCGCGGAGACGTACATGGGCCTGGTGGAGACGGGCGTAGGGCTGATCCCCGCGGGCGGGGGGTGCAAAGAACTCCTCCGTCGGGTGGTGAATCCTGCCATGCGCACGCAGGGCGCGGACCCGCTCCCCTTCCTACAGCGGGTGTTCGAGCAGATCGCGATGGCCAAGGTGGCCACCAGCGCGGAGGAGGCGCGACAAATGGGCTTCCTCACCGAGGCCGACCGCATCGTGATGAACCCGGACTTCCTCATTGCCGAGGCGAAGAAAGAGGTGTTAGAACTGGTGCGGCAAGGGTATCACCCACCCGTCCCGGAAAAAATCTACGCGGGAGGACGGGACATGCTGGCCGCGTTACGCATCGCGGTCTGGTCCCTGCGCGAGGGCAACTACATCACCGACCACGAGGTGAAGATTGCCAACCACCTGGCCTACGTGCTGGCCGGCGGCGACCACGACCGCCCCACCTGGGTAGATGAGTGGCACATCCTGAACCTGGAACGGGAAGCGTTCGTGGAACTGGCCCAAGAGCCTAAGACCCTGGAACGTATCTGGAATTTCCTGAAGACAGGGAAGGTGAAGAGGAATTGAGGCGTGAAGCGTAAAGTCTCAAGGGAGTGGATCATGGACAAGAGCAAATCCATTCGTTTACGGGTGCCTTTAGATATATGGACAACATTACAAGCCCGTCGTTCAAAGGGGGAACTCGCGGATGCCCTTCTCCTTCCTTTGGCCGTAGGGCTTTTCGTAGAGGGAACGATCAGTCTGGCCAAGGCAGCACATTTGGCCGGCATGACCCGCTACGAATTTGCCCTGTACCTCAAAAAGAGGGGCATTCCTGCGTACGAGTACGGTGCTCCCGAGTACGAGGAAGATCGGGCGTTCATTGCATCTTTGCAGGAGTAGGGCATGCAACGCGTTTCTGTCGTCGTAAAT
>WGAA01000308.1 GCA_015489285.1 Anaerolineae bacterium
GCTCGGGCCGTCTTCACGAAGAGGTAATGGTTCCCCACCTTGTCACCGGTGAAGCCGTGGAGCATGAGCACACCGGGGTGAGGCCCCGCGCCTGAAGGGATGTGCAACATGGAGGCGATACGCTGCCCCTGATTTTCCAGCCAGTAGAAGCGTTCTTCCATGAGCTCTCCTCCTCTGTGGGGTGTGGGATTACTTCCTCTTGCGCTTCTTCTTCTTTTTCTTTTTGCTCCTGTGGCCTGTGGACGCCTTGGCCGCGGTGGCCGCGGTAGCCGCTGCGGCCTTCCCCGCGGTGGCCGTGTCCGGGGCCCGTCCGTGGTCGATGGCCCAGTGGCAGTGCTTGTATTTCTTGCCGGAACCGCACCAGCAGGGGTCGTTGCGGCCCAGGTTGCGGTGAGGCTGCCGTGCCGGTTGGGCCGGTTTGGCTCCCTGGGCGGCGGCGTTCCCCCGGCCGTACCGGAGGTGACGTTGAGGGGCCACCTGGGGCACGGGTGTGACGACGACTTTGTAGATGCTGTGGACCACGTCGTGGGTGATGGCGTCGACGAGTTCCGTGTAGAGGTGGTGGGCCTCACGCTTGTAGGCGACCAGGGGGTCCTCCTGGGCCAGGGCGCGCAGCCCGATTCCCTGGCGCAGGTTGTCCAGGTTCGTCAGGTGGCGCACCCAGCGGGAGTCCACCGCGCGCAGCATGATCTGGCGTTCCGCGTAGCGCATGAGTTCCGCGCCGAGCTCGGCCTCTTTGGCATCGTAAGCCGCGCGGGCCAGGTCGAAGAGCTCCTTCTTGATCTCCTCCGGGGTCATCTCCCGCCAGGTGTCGGGGCCGATTCCCTTGGGCAGGGGGAAGATGGCGTTGACGGCCTCGTACAACCCGTCCAGGTCCCACTCCCCGGCCCAATCGCCCGCGGTGTACCCGTCCACCAGGCCGGAGAGGACCTTCTCCACCATCTCCATGATGGTGGGACGAAGGTTGGGGGAGGTGAGGATGCGACGTCGCTGTTCGTAGATGATCTCGCGTTGTTTGTTGATGACGCTGTCGAATTCGAGCACGCGCTTGCGGATGTCGAAGTTGTACCCTTCGACCCGTTGCTGCGCGTTTTCGATGAGCTTGGAGACGGTCTTGCTCTCCAGGGGCATATCGTCGGGCACGTTGAGCCGGTCCATGAGGGCGGCAACGCTCTCCCCACCGAAACGGCGCATGAGCTCGTCCTCGAGGGAGACGTAGAAGCGGCTCGACCCGGGGTCGCCCTGGCGGCCGGCGCGGCCTCGCAACTGGTTGTCGATGCGTCGGGCCTCGTGTCGTTCCGTGCCGATGACATGGAGCCCTCCCAGCTCCCACACCCGCTGTCGGTCCCGTTGCACTTGCTCGTAGGCTTCCTTCAGGACCCGGGCCCACACGGTGGGGTACTTGACGGTCGGGTCCTCCCCGGCGCGGAGCATCTTCAACGCGTCGTCCCACTCCAGCGCGGGGATGGTGGTCAGGTCGAAGCCCTCACGGCGCAGGCGTTCTCGGGCCAGGCCTTCGGGGTTGCCCCCCAGGAGGATGTCCACGCCGCGGCCGGCCATGTTGGTGGCGATGGTCACGGCGCCGGGGCGTCCTGCCTGTGCGATGATGACGGCTTCCTTCTCGTGGTATTTGGCGTTGAGGACGTTGTGTGGGATGCCGCGGCGGCTGAGCAGGCGCGAGAGGCGCTCCGAGGTCTCGATGGCCACGGTGCCCACGAGCACGGGGCGTCCCATCTCGTGCCAGCGGGCGATTTCGTCGACCACGGCCTTGAACTTGGCCCGTTCCGTCTTGTAGATGAGGTCCGGGTAATCGATCCGCTTGAAGAACTTTTGCCCCGTGTTCGGGTCCTCGTAGGTGACGATTTCCACCCCGTCGTCCTTTTCCACGGTCGTGCGGAGCTCCCCCTGTCGGGCGCGCCATTCCACGTTCGTGGGAATGACGACCACGTCCAGGTCGTAGATCTTGCCCAGCTCCTCCTTTTCCGTGGCGGCCGTTCCCGTCATTCCGGCCAGTTTGTTGTACATGCGGAAGAAGTTCTGGAAGGTGATGGTCGCGTACGTCAGGCTCTCCTTTTGCACGGGGACCCCTTCCTTGGCTTCGATGGCCTGGTGCAGACCCTCGGAATAGCGGCGCCCGTACATGAGACGGCCCGTGAAGGGGTCGACGATGATGATTTCCCCGTCCTTGACGATGTAGTCCTTGTCCCGGTGGAAGAGGGCCTGGGCCTTCAGCGCGTTTTCCAGGTAGGGGGTCAGGTGCAGGTTTTCCGGGCCGTACAGGTTGTCGATGTTGAGCCAGTGTTCGATCTTGGAAATTCCGGCTTCGGTGAGGAGGACGACCCGGTCCTTTTCGTCCACGGTGTAATCCTCGCCGGGACGCAGCCGGCGCACGAGCTCCGCGAATTTGATGTAGTACTCGGAGGATTCCTCGTCGGGCGCGGAGATGATGAGGGGGGTCCGCGCTTCGTCGATGAGGATGCTGTCGACTTCGTCGACGATGGCGTAGTGCAGTTCCCGCTGGACCACGTCTTTGATGTCGTAGACCATGTTGTCCCGCAGGTAGTCGAAGCCGAATTCGTTGTTCGTGCCGTAGGTGATGTCCGCCAGGTAGGCTTCGCGGCGGGTGATGGGCCGGAGGTGCTGATAGCGGTCGTCCTCCGCCTGGTAGGTGGGGTCGTAGAGGAAGGAGGCCTGGTCCGGGTTGCCCGCAGCCGATTGGATGACCGCGGCTCGGAGTCCGAGGAAGTGGTAGATGGGCCCCATCCACTGGACGCCCACTTTGGAGAGGTAGTCGTTGGGGGTGACGAGGTGGACTCCCCGTTGGGTGAGGGCGTTCAGGTAGAGGGGAAGGGTGGCGACAAGGGTCTTGCCCTCCCCGGTGCGCATTTCCGCGACTTTCCCCTCGTGCAGGACGATGCCCCCCAGGAGTTGGACGTCGTAATGGCGCAGGCCGATGGTGCGCCGTGCGGCTTCCCGCACCATGGCAAAGGCTTCCGGCAGAATTTCCCAGAGGACGCGCTCTTCCGCGTCCAGCAGTTCTTGTTTTCGCTTTTCCACCTCGGCCCGCAACCGTTCGATTTCCACCGGATCCCGTTCCGCGTCCAGCCGGGAACGTGTTTCCTCGTACGCGGTCCGTTCCTCGCGCGTGCGCTCTTGGATGAGCTCCTGGAATTCCCGGGTCCGCTCGGGGAATTTCTCGTCGGGCCAGGTACGGATATCCTCTTCCAGGGCGTTGATTTCTTCCACGATGGGCATGAGCCGGGCGATTTCCCGTTCGTTGGGGTCGCCCAGAACTTTCTTCACCAGTGACTTGAACATACGCTCCCTCTTCTTCCTCCGGGTGGTGCGAAAAGTCTTTGCTACGGGATGTTTCAAAGCATTCGACATTATACATTACGTGGGGAAAGGGTGGGAAGATGCAGGCAGGCGTGGAATAGGATATCCGGGGATGGGTTCCGGAAGCTCTCTGGAGCGACGCGGGGGATTTGTCCTTTTGGGGAAGAGGGGGGAAAATGCGGTGATTCGAGTTACGCTACAGGGAGGTGGGGATGACGTCGACCCGTTGGATCCGGCGTTTGCACGAGTGGGACGTGGAGTGGACCCGCCGTTTGCATGTCCCGCCCGGACATCCGTTGCGACCGCTGGTGGTCATCGGCGCACACCTGGGGGATGGTCCCTTGTGGGTGCTTATCTGGTTGGGGCTGCTGGCGTACATGTATCACGTGGGCGAGAACGTTCGGCCCATCCTGGCCTGGATTGCCAGCGCGGTGCTGGGAGCCGCGGTCACGTATACGGTCAAGTTCACCGTCAAACGCCGCCGTCCCCGGGAGATCAAGGGGTTCTACTCCCGAAAGTACGATGCCCACGCGTTCCCCTCCGGCCACGCGACCCGTATGGGCACGGTGGCCTTCTGGGGCCTTGTCCTCTTCCCCCATTGGGGATGGATCCTCGTGTTCATCAGCCTGTGGTGCATCTTCAGCCGGGCCGCGCTCGGCGTCCACTACCTGGGGGACGTGCTGGTCGGCTTTGCCATCGGCGCCCTCGTCTCCCTGCTCCTCTGGGGAATTCTATGGGGGTGAGAAGTAACGAGTGACGAGTAACCAATTGGCGCGAGGACCGTTTTGGCGTGACGGTAAGGAGCCCGGCGGGAAGATGACGATTGACGATTGACGATAAACGATTAAGGGGAGGGCGTGAAGATAAAGTTGGCCCTACAGCGTCGGGCGAGCCCCGGCAGGCCGGGATTCGCACGGCGTTACTCACGCTAACGAGTAACGGAGTAACGAGTAACCCGATGGCGCGAGGACATGGTTGCCCAACAACGCCAACCCACTCTCCAAATTACGCATTACGCATCACGTCATCAAGCCAAGCCACGCCTCCAGTGCCGACGTCCTCACCGACGCCTGACGCATGACGCCTGACGAATGACGACCGACGACCGACCAACGAAAGGATGGCGCGGACACAAGGTTATCACCACAAAGCCAAACCCGTCTTCAAGTTACGCATTACGAATTACGTATCACGCATCACGTATCACGTACTCCAAACCAAGAGACACCCCGCCGCGCCGACCTCCTCCCCGCGCCTGACGCATCACGCATCACGCATCACGTTAAAAAGGCACCCGACGGGAATGGCCCCGCCGGGTGCCTTTTACGCCCTTCGAGGGCGAGGGCTTCGGAGGTCGGACGCTTCAGCGGACGACCAGGACGGGACACTTGGCCAGCCGGATGACGCGTTCGCTGACGCTGCCCAGGAGGAGGCCACGGACCGCTCCTAATCCACGCGAGCCGACGACGATGAGATCCGCGTCGCGCGTTTCTGCCACGTTGAGGATGGCTTTGGGGCCGGGCCCTTCGAGCACTTCCGGCTCCACGTCGATGCCGACCCGCCGCAGCGTGTCCACGTAGGGCGCCAGCAGGCGCATTCCCCGGGCCACCTCGGACCCGGCCACCCGTTCCAGCTCCTTGTCCCCCAGCCACGAGGGGATGGGGTGATGACCGTAGACGAGGTAGACCCGCGCGTTGTAACGTCGTGCCAGGTCCGCGACGTAGGCGATGACTTTGCGCGAGTGCGCGGACCCGTCGATGCCCGCTACGATGACCTTCACGTCCACCGGGTCCAGGGGAACCCCTTCCGCCGCGGGACGGGTAGGACGTTCCTCCTCCTCCACGGGTCGGAAGGTGAACTTGGGGCAGCGGTTCCCCCGGATGGCGCTTTCCATCACGTAGGGTTCTCCGAGCATACAGGACACGCCGTCGTAGAACTGACAGTTGGCACACACCCGCAGGTGCCAACCGCAATTGGGACACCGGTCCTCAGGTGAGGGGTTGATGTTGGTCACAGGGTAACCGCAGTGATGGCAGACGTATTTCGGCATACGAGTGTCCTCCTCCCTTCTCTGATCCTTTTCCCCCGCGACGTCGCGGGGGAGGCGATGAACGTTTTAGGCTCGCAGGTTCCGCAGGCGTTTACGTGCCTCCAGGGCGCGCAGCTCGGCCTTCTTGCGGGCGAGCTGGGCCCGCAGTTGCGCGTCGTCGGCCCAGCGTTGGGCGCGCTGTTGCAGCTCCTGCACCTCCTCCTGGACCCGCTGGAGCATCTCGTCCAGGGTCTCCTTCCCCTCCCGCAGGCGACGTTCGACCTCGGCGCTGACTTCGGCCTGGAGGGCCAGAGCCCGTTCCTGGGCCTGTTGCGCCTTGTCCAGGGTGACCGTGTGGAGCTCTATGGCTTGCTTGCGCAACTGTCGGGTGCGCTCGAGGAGGCGCTGACGTCGCTCCTCATCCTTCTGCACCAGCCAGAAGGCCACGATGGCCCCCAGCAACATGCCCAAAACCACCCACAGCGTCATATCCCGTCGTTCCGTCATCTCCTGTCGCTCCTCCATCGTCTCACCTCCTCTTCGAAGCGGTTGAACGGCGCGCGGGGGATCCCCCGCGCGCCCTCTCGCTCAGTACCGCAAAAGGGCTCCGATAATCCCCTCCTTGAGGAATTGATCGCGTATCGGCCCCCGGAGGACCTCGATGGTCCCGCCGGTGCTCAGGACTTTCTGCATGGCCAGGTCGACCACATCCTCCACCTCCTTGAGGGGCCCCCCGCAGTAGGGACAGGCCTTGGGGGGGTCGGCCAGGATATCCGCAATGAGCCCACCGCATCGCTCACATTCCCACCCCGGATGTTCCAATCCCTCGGGCACGACCAGCAGGTCCACCCGCCCCTCCTGGACGGCCAGGAGGACGTCCGCGTAGCCCAGGGCGCCGTTCTTCCCCTTTTCCGCCGCGGTGATGACCGCTTCCACCCGTCGGGCCTCCACCTGACGTTCGATGGCCTGCTCTAATGCCAGCACCTTGTCGCGGATGGTGTTCAGGTTGTCGTTGATGTTCGCGGGCAGCTCCCCCGCGACCCGTTCCTGGATGGCCTTGGGCAAATACTCCCGTACCCGGGCCACATTCTCCTCCGTTCCCATGAGGACGATCCGTTGCCAGTTATCCCGCTCGGCCAGACGGGCCGCGATTTCCGCGGTGGTCTTGAAATGGTGAAGCGCGTGATCGTCCACGTGGCGCTGGAAACGGGCCTGGGCCCATCCCCCTCGCTTGTGCCGGTTGGGCACGTAGTCGTAAAGGGAGAAGGAGTACTCGGCAATCTCCCCCATGTAGAAGAGGAAGAAGCGGGACTCCTCCCGGGAGACGAGGACGACGCCGTAACGTTCGTACTCGTCCATGACGGTGAGGAGGGGGCGCAGGTAGGGTCGCTCGTCCCACACCAGGCGGGTACGGATGCGCACGGGGATGTGGAACACCCGCCACAGGTCGGCCGCTTTGCTGCTGAAAATGACCAGGGTGCGGCCGGGTTCTTTCAGTTCGTATCGCAGGTAGTTCTCGACGCGCGAGACCTCCTCGTCGAACGCGCGTCGCTCCCCTTTGTCCTCGATGCTCTCCTGCCAGGAGCGCGCCATGTTCTTCAACTTCAATCGCACTTGACCGGTAGCTACTTCGTCGGGGGAGATATCCAGGTAGGCGCTGAGCACGCTCCGTGTGGGTAATGCCAACTCCGTCAAGGGGGCGAGGGTCTCCGGCGTGAGGAAGTCGAACCCCCGCTCGTCATCACCAATGAGCTCAATGCGGATGTCATCCAGGTTGAGGTTGACGGCCATGTTCATCCCCCCTTTCTAACTTGCGTTCCACCACTTTGATCTCCTCCTCCTTGGGGAGGAGACCCAGGCGTTCCCGGAGCTGATCGCGAGCCATCGCCAGATAGCGTTTCACCTGCTCCACATCCCATCCGTACAGCCGAGCGATCTCCTCCTCGGTCAACCCCTCCAGCGCGTAGAGGACGAAGACTTCCCGCACTCGAGGGCCGAGGGAGGCCAGCGCGGTTTGCAGGGGTTCATCCAGTTCCGCGGCCAGGACGAACTCGTCCGGTGGCGGAGCCGTGGGATCGGGGAGGATGTCTTCCCACGCGAGGACGTCGTCGGGTTCGTAGAATTCCCAAATCTCCGTGTCCCTCTCCAGGGTACTCCAATCCTCCTGGGGAACCAGCTCCTCCAGGGGGATGTCCGCGGAGGGACGGGAACGGGCGGCTTGCAGGTACTGACGAAGACGGCGCAACGCGAGTTGCAGGAGCCAGGGACGTAGGGAGCCCGCAGGTCGGGCGTCCCACAGGGAGAGGGCCGCCTCGATGACATCATCCACGATGTCCGCGGGTTGCAATTCCCCTTCGGGCAGGAGCCCGAGGGATTCGTAGTACCTCAACTCCCGCCGGACGAACGCGTACAGGTGCTTCAAATACGGCTGTAAGGCCTCCCGTGGGCTCACCGTCTCCTTTGACTTCTCCTGTCCACTCATGGCGCCTATCTCCTTATCGGGGTTCCGGATGGGCCATCGGGACGGGCCACCACGGCTCTCCCCGATGGCCGGGTTGTGTTCTCAGGTGTGGGCTCCTTTGACCTTCAGGTCGTTGATGACCTTGCGCACGCCGTGGATGCTCTGGGCGATCTCCTGGGCACGGGCCTTGTTCTCCTCCGAGGAGACGTGCCCCCACAGGGTGACGGCCCCGGCCAGCGCGTCCACGAAAATGCCCGGGAAATCGTCTTCGAGCGCGGGGTCCCTTTCCAGGGCCAGCGCGACTTCCCGTTCCAGCTCGTCGTCCGCGATGAGCTGGTTGCGCACATCCTTGACGCCCGGCACCTCCAGGGCCAGCTTCGTGGCCATGTGCTTCATGGCCGGGGTGCGCACCCACCCCTTCAGGGTGACCACACCGTCCTCCACCTCCACCGCGATGGGCAGGAGCAACTCCCGCAGGGGGGGATACGTGTGGTTCAGCACGTAATAGACCCGCTCGCGGAGTTCATCGTCTGTGAGCACCTCATCCATCACCACCGTTTCCTCGACCATGGTGCTTTCTCCTTATCGAGAGTGTTCGGAAACTGGCGTTTCCCGGCCAGACGACATCATCGGTCATGCGTCAGGCGCCGGTAAGAACGTCGGCACTGCTGGCGCA
>WGAA01000309.1 GCA_015489285.1 Anaerolineae bacterium
CCGGACGTTTTGGCCCACCTGGACCTGACCCGGTTGACGCAAGAGGAAGGGTCCTTTGTGGACCCGGAACTGCGGGCCCAGCAGGGGGATGTGCTTTTTCGTGTGGGGATGAAGGGTGGGCAAAGGCCCGTGTACGTGTACGTGCTGTTCGAGCACAAGAGTTATCCGGACCGGTGGGTGGCGTGGCAACTGTTGCGTTACATGGTGCGTATTTGGGAACGGGGGTGGCAGCGGGAGAGGAAACTGGCGCCCATCGTGCCGGTGGTCGTCTACCACGGTGTCCAGGGGTGGACGGCGCCGCGGGCGTTTGAGGCCCTGGTGGCGGCGCCGGAGGCGTTGCGGGGGTACGTGCCGGATTTTTCCTACCGGCTGTATGATTTGAACGAGGTGGAGGATGCGGTTTTGTGGCAGGAGATGGTGATTGGGTCCTGGCTGGCGGTGATGAAGTACATTCAACGACCGGAGTTGGAGGTACGGCTGGAGGAAGCACATGGCGAAGAAAGGCCCGAGCCCGCTCCCGGTCGGCCAGAAAATGGCGGAAGAAGCGGTCGTGTGGGTTGGTAAGGTGCGATGGTGAGTGTTCCTGTTCGGCCATTTGGTGCGCTCCGAGATCGCGTAGGGGTGGGAGTTCAACGGAATTATATAAAGCATTTGTGGATGAGCCAAATACCGGAGGGGCCAACACGTCAGGCGGCGGTGAGGAAGTCGGCGCTGGAGGCGCAGCTTGGCTCTGCAACGTGATACGTGATGCGTAATGCGTAATTTGGGCAGGAGAGTTAGCGCTGTAGGGCCAACCTTGTCTTCACGCCAGCCCTTTAATCGTTAATCGTCAATCGTTAATCGTTGTCTTCCCCCGCCGTCCGGTTACTCGTTACTCGTGACTCGTTACTCATGAGCTACCCCGGTGACCAGCGCGCGGACGGCACGCCACCATCCGTCATAACCGTGCCGTTTCTTCCAGTACCAGTACTCACTCCCCCACAGCAACACCGTCCCGTACCCCAATTGGGCCAACTTCACGGCCAAATCCACGGCTCTCTGGGGCGTCGAACTGGGGTACACCCGCTTCTGGGTAGCCACCAATTGTCCGTACTCCCAGGGTTCGGCCTGGGATTCGGCAATCCACGGCTCCTTACCCGAAGCCGCGATTTCCCGACGCCAGCGGGATAGAGTCCGCCAGTAAGGCGGCAACGGCTCCAGGTAGAACTTTGGTCCCAGGGGGACACGGGTGTACACGTTGATGCCCACCGCATCGGCCAAAGCAAGGGTCTGACGAAAGGCCCTCTCATCCTCGCGGCGCTTTAAGGGCCACAGGTTTATCGCGGTCGTAAGCAGGATCTTGCGCCCGGGGGCGAGTGCTCGCACCAGCGCGACCTCCTTTGCCACGAATTGAGGGCTCAGGTGACGCCCGCCGGCCACCTCCACCCGGCTGAAGGGCTCATTCTCCACCTGGATGTAGCGAACGCAGGAAAAGGTCCGCGCGTGCTCGACGACTTTCCGGACGAAACGCAAGGCCCGATCTGCCAGCCGGACGTCCCGGTCCAGGGGGCGAGAGGCGTCGCGAGGGGAATACTGGGCCTCGACCCAGGGGGGAAAGTGGAACTCCGGCCATCGGGGGGCCTTCATGCCCACCGTCAACACAACGGTCAACCCGCGCTTCTGGGCCAGGGAAAGGAAGGGGTCGAGGGACTCGAAGGTGTAGAAGCCCTCCCAGGGTTCGATATCCCGCCAGTAACTGCACAACCGAACGACATCGAACCCCAGAGAACATATGGCCCCGAACGTCTCCACATCGTCGAGACCGAGATAACGACACTGGAGGGGACTGAACGTCGTCCCCAGACGACGGGGGCGTCGCACGTTGGCATCCCGCGGGGGGAATCGGAACCACCGATAAAGGACATAGCTCCCCAGCCCCACAGAAGCCCACGTAAGGAACTGCCGGCGGGAAAGCCCCTTTTGCCCACTCATTCCCCTCTGCCCACATCGAACTCCTAGGGAGGGAAATGCCCCCTATTCCTCCCGATGTTTCTTCAACACAATGCGAGCGTAACGGGCGTACTCAGACACGGGCCACACATCGATGGCCGCGTTCAATTCTACGACCGCTCGCGCGTGCATCTCCTTGCGCAGGTAAGCGATGCCCAGGTTATAGTGGGCCGCGGCCTCGTACTTCACCCCCAAGTATTCGGGATCGCCCAAAACGGCCAACAGTTGTTCGATGGCCCGGTCCAGATCCCCCCGCTTGATCAAGGACGTGGCCTGGTTGATGTGGATGATGTGGCGGGTGCTCGGATCGGGCCACAGCCGCAGAGCCCATGCGTACAAGCGGTCCGCAGCGTCGAACTTCCCCTGTTTTGCCAGGATGTTCGCCGCCTCGGTGAGAATGCGGCCGCGCATGGTGAGCACGTAGAGGATCAGGAGGAACAACGCCGGGTGCATCGTGTACCCGGCAAGGCTTATCAGTGCGGCCACTCCCGTGATCAGAAGGGATTCCAGGGCAAAGCGGAGGGATAACCCCTCGCGGCGCAGGAGGGAGAGCCCGCCGAAAAACACGATGTACAGCAAACCGACCAGAACGATCACACCCGTTCCCTGCATCATCCTCCTCCTACCCGGCTAACGGATACATTTCCACTCGTCCTTCGCTCATGACGACGAACGTACGCTCCGGAACGGGAGCCCAGTTCTCGCTCAACTCATCCAGGGGTTCCGAGACCAGGATCTGGCTCCCCGGCGGCATCGCCGCATAATCCCCGTCCAATTCATGAATGGCCTGAAGGTTGCGGCTGTAGAACAACGTCTTGGATGCACTGTGACTGGAATATCGCAGCGCGTACACCGCATGTCCGTCCGTTGTGGCCAGGGTCAAATGAGCGGGTGTAGAGACCCCGTGTTTGTGGCGCACCTCCTCCACCTTTTCCACCATTCGGCGGAGGGCATCCAGGGGCCGTTCGCGCAATCCATACGTGAGGGCCAGGTAGAACAACGTCTCGCTGTCCGTCGTACCCCGGATGTAGGGGAAGAGCTCCGGCGCAACCGCACATTGCAGGTCCCGACGCATGACGTGGAAATCCCCCACACCCCCGTTATGCTGGAACAACCACCGGTCATAGAGGAAGGGATGCGAGTTCGTCCGCTGCACCTCTGTGCCCGGGGAGGCGGCGCGCACGTGAGCAAAGAACAGGGGGGAACGAATTTGGGCCGCAAGATGTCGCAGATTGTCGTCGTTCCACGCGGGCCGGATGCTGCGAAACAGGCCGGGGAAAGGGCGATCCCCGTACCATCCCAAACCGAACCCATCCCCGTTGGTTGTCACGTTCCCCACGCCGGGGACATAATTGAGCATCGCCCGCATACTTTGATCGATGAGAGAATGGCGGGGTTTGATGAGCAACGTGTCCATAAAGATGGACGGACCTGTGTACACGAGCCAACGGCACATTTC
>WGAA01000310.1 GCA_015489285.1 Anaerolineae bacterium
ATTCGATGCGCCGGTATCCCCGGATGTGGCGGGGGTTGATCCCCCGTTTTTTCAGTTCGTAGTCCAGAAGGACTCGGGTCCCCGCGCCCCGCTGTCGGTTGACGAATTGGACGTCTTCTCGGGTGAGGTCCTCCAGGGTGCGGATGTTCTTGGGGTTGCCGGGGGCGACGATGAGCCCCTGGTCCCGGTAGACGAATCCCAGGACGACGATTTTGCGCCCCGGGATGTGTTTGCGCACGTAGGGGATGTTGTATTCGCCGGTGGCTTCGTCCAGGAGGTGGGATCCGGCCATGTGGGCTTCGTCCCGTTGCAGGGCCATGAGTCCGCTGAGGCTGCCCACGTTGGTGGAGATGAGCCGCCGTTCCTTCTGCTCCCGCTGCAGGGCGTCCTTGAGGAGGTCGATGGTCAGGTCGTGACTGCCCGTCATGACGACGGTCTTGTCCACTTCTTCGGGGGGGATGAGGAGTTCCACGTCGACGTCCTGCCCCGCGTGGATGCCTTCGGAGAAGCGGGGGATGCGCACGATGCCGTCCGCGAGGACGAGGGACATGACGATGGAGGAGCCCCGCTTCAAGGGGGTCGCCACGATGCGGGATCCCACCCGTCCCAGGGTGACCCGGAGGAATTCGTCTTCTCCGATGGGGGAGAGGACTTTGCGGGTGAGGACCGCGTGGGTCCGGGGACGCGCGGGCGGGGTGAGACCCTGCAGGCGGTAGAGGAGGGGACGGGCAAAGAGGTCGAAGGAGAGGGCGGCCGCGACGGGGAAGCCGGGCGCGCCGAGGATGGCTTTGCCCCGCGCGGTGCCCAGGACGATGGGGTGCCCGGGCCGGACCGCGACGCCGTGGGCAAAGAGGGTGCCCAGCTCTTGAACGACTTGGGCCGTGTAGTCTTCGGACCCCGCGGAGGAGCCCGCGTTGACGATGACGAGGTCGTGATGTCCCAGGGCGTGTTCTACCGCCTCCCGGATGAGTCGGAGGTCGTCGGGCAGGGGGTCCAGCCGGGTGGCCTGCCCCCCACAGGATTGGACCAGCCCGGCCAGGACGAGGGAGTTGAATTCGATGATGTCGCCCGGTTGGACGGGGGCTCCCGGCGGGACGAGTTCGGTACCGGTGGGGAGGATGGCGACGCGCGGGCGCCTCCGGACGATGACGCTGTCGTGCCCGGCTCCGGCAATGGCCCCGACGTCCTGGGGACGGAGCCGGTGGTTGACGGGGACGATGAGTTGGCTGACGACGATGTCTTCTCCCATGAGTCGCACGTTTTTCCAGGGGGCGATGGGCTGGATGATTTCGATGTGGGTGAAGTCCCCCGTACCGGGCAGGTCCCGCAGGAGTTGGACGTGTTCCAGCATGATGACCGCGTTCATGCCCTCGGGCAGGGGGTCGCCTGTGTCCACGTACACTGCATCCGGGCCGATGCGCAGTCGCTTGGGCGATGTTTCTGTGGCCCCTACGGTGTCCTCCGCGCGCACCGCGTATCCGTCTACCGCGGAGGCGTGATAGTGGGGCTCGGAGAGTTTGGCCCATACGGGGGATGCGGTCACCCGCCCGACGGCTTCCCACAGGGGGACCCGTTCCCCGGGGAGGGGTTCCAGTGCGCCGGCTTCGGCCAGCCCCCGCCACCAGCGTTCTAATGCCTCGTCCAGTGGGATGTCTTCCAGGTAAGGAGCCCGTTGAGCACCCATCCCTCGACCCTCCTTCGCACGTTGGATGACGCGTTGGATGATGTGCCTGATTATATCCCAGGGCAGGGTGGGGTGGAAGTTTGGCGTCATGCGTCAGGCGCGGAGAAGAGGTTGGCGTGATCGGATGGGGGTTGGTGGCATATGCGTAATCCGTGATGCGTAATGCGTGATGCGTAACTTGGGCGAGAGGGCTGGCGCGGTAGGGCCAATCTTGTGTCCACGCCATCCCCGCACGGGGCTGAACCGCCTTGCTCATTAAAGCAAAGCCCTCCGGGCTTATCCGCGTGAGGCCGCAGGCCTTTGCTATGATGAGCCGGGCGGTTTAGCGCCCGGCGCTGCTCATGACGTCATTCGTCACCCGTCATGCGTCAGGCGCTGGTGAGAAAGTCGGCACGGCAAGTGCACCTTGGCTCTGGCAACGTAATCCGTGATGCGTAATGCGTAACTTGGAGACAAGCTTGGCTTTGTGGCGATAACCTTGTGTCCACGCCATCCCTTTAATCGTCAATTGTTAGTCATTGTCTTCCCCCCGTCACGCCAAAACGGTTACCACGCCATCCAGTTACTCGTTACTCCGTTACTCGTTATTCTCCCCTTTCTTCAGGACTTTTTTAGGTTTCCCTCGGGGTTTCTTAAGCCTTCTCGGCTACACTCGAAGCGAAACAACGACGCTTCAGTGTGTCGAGGAGGTGTTCAATGAGTCTCGCTGTTATGCGTGTGCGGCGTTGGCGGCCCGTGTTGGAACGGGAATGGTTGTTGGTGCTCTCCCTGGGAGCCTGGCTGGTGTCGTCGGTGTACGTGGGCCATTTCCCCGGGTACTCGACGAATGAGTTTCAAGTCCTCTTCATCTTGTTCGTGCTGTTCGTAGTGACCACAGGATTGAAGAACTCGGGGGTGTTCGATTCCGTCGCCCGCCGGGTAGAACGGGGCCGATATGTCGCCCTGAAGATGGTCTTACTCACCTTCCTCCTCTCCATGTGGGTGACCAACGATGTGGCACTTCTCATCGTCGTGCCTTTGACCGTTCGTCTCCGGGTGCGTAACAAGGCGTGGCTGGTAGCCCTTGAGACTTTAGCCGCCAACGTGGGTTCAGCCCTGACACCCTTCGGCAATCCGCAAAATCTCTTCATCTACTGGTTGTACGGCGTGACACCCGGGGCCTTCGTTGAAAGCATTGCGCCATTTGTCGGTGGGGCCCTGGTGTTCCTGGTGGTTGCCGCACTTCTCTTGAAGATGCCCCCGGCTGCCGAGAAAGCCGAGGGTCAAGCGTGGAACCCACAAGGGACGGTGTACATGGTGTTGCTGGTTCTCTTCGTGCTGGTCAGCCTGCACCTTCTGCCCTTGTACGCGGGGCTGTTGCCCATTCTGTACGTCCTCCTCTTCGACCGACCGAGTTTGGACGTGGATTACGGCCTACTGGCGACGTTCTTCTGCCTGTTCGGGCTGACGGATAACCTGAGTCAGGTGTTCGCGGCGCAACTCCACCGGACGGACCACGTGTTCCTCACCGCCGTCATTTTGAGCCAGGTCCTTAGCAATGTGCCCACGACACTCATCCTGGTCCATCACGTTTCCCGATGGCAGGTACTGTTGTGGGGTGTCAACGTGGGGGGCTTTGGTACTCTCATCGCTTCTTTGGCCAATGTCATCGCGTATCGCATGTACGCGACGGAGGCCGACGATGGGGCGTGGGCGTTCTTGAGCAAGTTCAGCCTGCTCAGCGGGGGATTCCTGGTGCTGGGTGTGGTCTTGTATTACGTGGTAGGGCCGGGAAGAGGCGGCATACATCTTCAGGAATTCTTCAGGATTTGTTTGGCCGGTCTTCAGGTTCTCTCGCTACCATAGGAGTTGGATGGAAGAGAGATGGATGTAACGTGTGAAGCACGATATGTGCGTGAAAGGAGGTCGTCATGAACGTTCATGCGTTCCTGCCCGGGGAAAACCTGGGGGCTCCACCCCCACCGC
>WGAA01000311.1 GCA_015489285.1 Anaerolineae bacterium
ATTGGGAGGCCTAACATGTTGAATCGGATCGCGCGGGTAACCGGTTTGATTGTCGGGGGCATTGTGGGATGGATGGCCGCATTTTACATCCCTAATGTGCCCCAAAATTGGTTGGATTTTGCTTTTCTCCGTTGGGGGATTCCCCTCACCCTTTTGGGCGCTCTGTTGGGGTACATCCTGACGCCCCCTCTCATTATTCGCCCGGCAGCAGCGGCAACGACCTGGTTACGTAACATCCCCCTGCCTCAGCTGGTGGCCGGAAGCGTGGGCCTCTTCGTCGGTCTGGTCATTGCCGCGGTGCTGGCCCTGCCCCTGAGCCGTTTGCCCTCCCCCTTTGGGCAGATTCTACCCCTCATCGGGACCCTGGTGTTCGGCTACATGGGGACGGTGGCTTTCGTCCTCCGCTATGAGGATCTGATGGATCTCATCCACAGTCGGGGGAAGGGGCGCGGGCTGCGGGAGACGCAGGGTATGCCGGTGCTTTTGGACACGAGTGTGATCATCGACGGGCGCATTGCGGACGTGGCCCGCACCGGGTTCCTCCGGGGGCCCCTTCTGGTCCCGCGCTTCGTCCTCAACGAGCTGCAATACATCGCCGATTCCGCGGATCCCTTGCGTCGGAACCGGGGACGACGGGGCCTTTCCATTCTCCACAGTCTCCAGGATGAGGATATGTGTGAGTTGCGGGTCATCGAGGACGACGTTCCCCACGCGCGCCAGGTGGACGAGAAGTTGATCCGCCTGGCCAAGCGCATGCGCGTTCCCATCCTCACCAACGACTATAACTTGAATCGGGTGGCCACCCTGCAGGGGGTCGAAGTGCTCAACATCAACGAGCTGGCCAACGCGGTGAAGACCGTCCTCCTGCCCGGGGAATCCATCGACATCCACATCATCCAGGAGGGGAAGGAACCGGAACAGGGGGTCGGTTACCTGGACGACGGTACGATGGTGGTCGTGCAACAGGGCCGTCCATTCATCGGGAAGACCGTTCGCGTGACGGTGACAAAGGTGTTGCAGACGAGCGCCGGTCGGATGATTTTTGCCCAACCGACGGAGCAATCGACGCATTCGTGAGGAGATGGACCATGACGTTACATGTGTACAACACGTTAACCAAACGCCTGGAACCCTTCAAACCGCTGGACCCGCCGTGGGTGAAAATGTACGTGTGTGGCCCCACCGTGTACGACAAAGCCCACATCGGTCACGCCATGTCCGCCGTGGTCTTCGACGTCGTTCGCCGTTATCTGGAGTACCGGGGATACCGCGTCGTCCACGTGATGAACTTCACCGATGTCGATGACAAGATCATCCGGCGGGCGAACGAGCTGGGGATTCCCCCGCTGGACCTGGCTCAGAGGTACATCCAGGAGTGGTTCGAGCACGTCCACGCGCTGAACCTGCTTCCCGCACACTACTATCCCCGTGTGAGCCTGGTGATCCCCCAAATCATCCACATGGTTCAAGTGCTTATCAAGAAGGGGTACGCGTACGTAGTGGACGGGGATGTGTACTACCGGGTGCGTAAATTCCGCGGGTACGGCAAATTGTCGGGCCGCAATGTGGATGAGTTGCGGGCCGGAGCCCGGGTCGAGGTGGACGAGCGGAAGGAGGATCCCCTGGACTTTGCCCTGTGGAAGGCGGCCAAGCCGGGTGAGCCTTCCTGGGAGAGTCCTTGGGGCCCCGGACGGCCCGGGTGGCACATCGAATGTTCGGCCATGAATTACTACTTCCTGGGGGAGCAGATAGACATTCACGGGGGCGGTACGGATCTCATCTTTCCCCACCACGAGAACGAAATCGCCCAGTCCGAGGCCTTTACCGGGAAAATCCCCTTCGCCCGCTACTGGCTCCATAACGGGATGTTGCAACTGCGCGGGGAGAAGATGTCCAAATCCCTGGGGAACTTGGTCACCATCGATGAGTTTCTCCAGGAACACGAGGCCGATGTTTTCCGCCTGATCGTCCTCTCTTCCCATTACCGCAAACCGTTGGGGTACGACGAAGGGGTCGTTGCGGATGCGGAGAAGGCGTTGCAACGTTTGCGGGGCGGGCTCCGGCCTCCTATGGGCCGGGCCGAAGAGGGGGATGAAGCGGCCGCGCTGGAGGCGCAGGTACGTGATGTCCGGGAGAAGTTCCTCGCGGCCATGGACGATGATTTCAACACGGCCGGAGCGCTGGGCCACGTGTTCACCCTGGTACGGGCGATCAACACGGCCCGGGATGCCGGCGTAGGGGGGCGGCCTTTTGCCTGGGCCCAGGCGACTTTGTTGGAGCTGGCCCATACGCTGGGGTTAGAGTTGAAGGAGGAAGCCGCGGCCGCGGATGTGGTGCCCTTTATCGAGCACCTGATCGAAATCCGAAGCGAGCTCCGAAAGCAAAAACAATGGGCCCTGGCCGACCGCATTCGGGACCGGCTGAACGCCCTGGGGGTCGCCCTGGAGGATACGCCCCAGGGCACGGTGTGGCGCTGGAAAGTCTGACGGTCCGATGGCACGGGAATGGCTCTACGGAAGGCAGGCCGTGCTCGCGTCTTTGCGGGCACGGCGTCGTCATTGTTTTTCCCTGTGGCTGGCCAGGGGCGTCCAGGTCAAGGGGACCGTCCAGGAGATCCTGGCCGAAGCGGAGGCGCGCGCGTGTCCCGTGCAACGGGTGGAACGGGAAGCCATCCTCAAGCGGGTGGGACATTCAGGACATCAGGGGGTCGCCCTGGAGGTCAGTGGGTATCCCTACCTGGACGAGGGGGAGATGATCGCCCGGGTGCGGGATGCCGGCGGTGAGGCCCTTGTTCTCCTCCTGGATCACCTGCAGGACCCGCAAAACGTGGGCAATGTGTTGCGCACCGCGGAAATTGCGGGGGTGACGGTGGCGGTCATGCCCCGAAAGCGGGCTGTGGGGGTCACCCCTGCGGTGGTCAACGCGTCCGCGGGGGCTGTGGAATACCTTGCGGTGGCCCGGGTGACGAATTTGGTGCGTGCTATGGAAAAGTTGCAGGATGCAGGGGTGTGGGTGTACGCGCTCGAGGGCCGGGCGGATGTCCCCCCGTATTGGGCAGTGGATCTCTCCGGACCGGTGGGTATCGTTGTGGGGAGTGAGGGGACGGGGTTGAGTCGTCTGGTTCGCGAGCACAGTGATGGCTTGTTGCGGATTCCCATGTGGGGGAGGACGCCGTCCCTCAACGCTGCTGTTGCGGGCGCGTTGGCCCTGTACGAGGTCCGCCGTCAGCGGAGTACAGAACGCGGGGAAGCATAGGGGTACGATGAACGACGAACGGTGGCTTCTGCTGGTCGTATTGGCTATTTTCATCCTCCTGGGCATCGTCTATTCGGTGACCGTTCCCATTTTCGAGGCTCCTGACGAAGTCTCCCACTTCTTCTACATCAAACACCTTGTCGACACGCAACATCTCCCCGTACAGAATCCCGAGGCGCCCATGTTGTGGGGTCAGGAGGGCAGTCAACCCCCCTTGTATTACGTGTTGGCGGCCCTCATTGTGAGCCCGGTGAACATGGAACGCGCCGTCGATTTCCTCTGGGAGAACCCCCACCACAACGTAGGGGTGCCCTTCGAGCCGGGGAACAAGAATTACTTCGTGCACACGGACAAGGAACGGTGGCCCTACCGGGGCGTGCCTTTGGCCGTGCATCTGGCGCGCTGGTTCTCCCTCCTTTTGGGCGTGGGGACTTTGGTGATCGTCTATCGCCTTGTGAGGCACGTGTACCCTGAACCCCACTGGATGGCCCTGGCCGTTGTCGCTACCGTTGCCTTCATTCCCCAGTTCGTGTTCATCCACGCGGCCGTTTCCAACGATTCGATGATCGTTTTCACCGCGAGTTTGGCCCTTCTTCTCATGACGCGGGCCGTATTGCAGGAGCAGCGGCACCGACGGGCGTTTATCCTGGGCGCTGTTGTAGGGTTGGCCGCGTTGAGCAAGCTTAGCGGGCTGGCGTTGATCCCCCTGGGATATCTGGCCCTTTACCTGCAATACCGTTACTCCCGCCGTCCCTTGCGGGTATGGCTCTTGTTCCTTTTGTACACCCTGGGCTTCCTTCTCGTCGCCGGGTGGTGGTATGTCCGCAATTACACCCTGTACGGCGATCCGACGGGGTTGAACAAGATGCTGGCCATCGTCGGACGCCGGGAGCAGTCGTGGACCTGGGAGGCGATCCTGGGGGAATGGCGCAGCATCCGCTGGTCCTTCTGGGGGCTTTTCGGGTGGTTTAACGTGCCCATGAGCCTTCGGGTGTACGTGCTGCTGGACCGCCTTTCCGTGCTTATCGTTCTGGGGTGGGTGCTGGCTCTGGTGCGATCCCGTCCCTCCAGGCCGGGACGGCTCGGGTGGGCGCGGGTCCTCCTGTTCCTCTGGGCCGGTGTGGTGCTCGTCAGCTTGATCCGCTGGACGACGATGACCCTGGGCGGGCAAGGGCGATTGCTCTTCCCCGCCATTGCTTCCATCGGCACGCTCCTCGTCCTCGGGTGGTACGGGTGGTGGCCCCGGGGATGGCGGGAATATGGGGCCTTTGCCCTTTCCCTGCTCCTGTTCACCCTGGCGTTCATTGCCCCCATCCGTTGGATTGCTCCGGCCTATGCCAAGCCACCTCGGATTCCCCCGGACCGAATCCCCCGGTCCGCGAAGCGTGTAGACCGGGTGTTTGGCGGGCGGATTCGCCTGTGGGCCGTGGAAAGCCCCCAGATCACCGTGCATCCCGGGGATACCGTGGACATTACCCTCTACATGAGCAAGGTCGGTCCTATCTCCGTGGATTATACCCTGTACCTGCACCTGCTGGGCCGCCAGGGGGAGGATGTGGGGAACTTGAACACCTTCCCCGGCTGGGGGACGTATCCTACCCGGTTGTGGCGGGATGGGGAGGTCATCGTAGATCATTACCGGATGCGGGTGAACCCGCAGGCAAAAACGCCGACGCTGGTCCGGGTGGAAGTCGGCTTCTACAACTTGTGGACCCGGGAGGGGCTCCCGGTAACGACGACGGAGGGGAAACCCGCGTCCGGCTTGATAAAGAGTTTTCGCTTAGTCCAGAAAAACCCTCCGCCGCAGGTCCCTCAGGTGTCGCTGGAAGCCAATTTCGGGAATGAGCTCCTCCTTGTGGGCATGGATCCCCCGCCTGCCGTCGTCCATCCCGGCGAGCGCTTTCGTTTTCGCCTGTACTGGCGGGCTTTGCGGCCGGCTAGGGCGTCGTACACCATGTTTACCCATTTCATCCGTGAGGGGGATCCCCATCCCGTGGCCCAGAACGACAAGTTGCCCTTGGACGGGGATTACCCCACATTGGCCTGGGCCCCGGGAGAAACGGTGGTGGACACATATGTCATCGATGTGCCGAAGAGCGCGCAACCCGGGGTGTACAATTTAGTCGCCGGCGTCTACCAGCTGGAAACCCTTCGACGGCTTCCTCTGGTCTCGGGCCCGGCGAACCCGTGGGTCAAGGACGGAGCGATGCTCATGCGCATGCGGGTGGAACCGTGAGACACGGAAACTACCAGAAGTACACGAACCCCAATCCCCTGCAGCAATACCTCATCCGGCGGTTTTTGGACCGGGTCGCGACGCTGGTAGCTCAGACGGGGGCCCGGACACTCCTCGACGTGGGATGTGCCGAGGGCTTTGTGAGCGCCCACATCCGGCGTCGGGTCCGGGGATTGCAGACGGCGGGCCTGGACCGGGACGGGGCAGCCCTCCTGCGGGGGCGACGCCTGCACCCCCGCTTCCCCACCTGTGTGGGGGACATCCTCGCGCTTCCCGTCGTTTCTTCCGGCGTGGACCTGGTCCTTTGCACGGAGGTGTTGGAGCACGTGCCTGCCCCGTCCAGGGCCCTGGAGGAGCTCTTGCGGGTCAGTCGTCGCCATGTGCTGGTGAGTGTGCCCTGGGAACCCTGGTTCCGCCTGGCGAACCTTATGCGCTTGAAGAACGTGAGTCGCTGGGGGGACGACCCGGAGCACGTGAACCACTGGACGGGACGGGCGTTTCGTGCCTTCCTGTCCTCCCATGCCCGTGTTGTCACGCATCAGGTCGTATTCCCCTGGCAAATCGTCCTGTTGGAGCGATGAGGTGATGCAACGGACGCGCTGGCTCACGTGGGGATGGGTGCCCATCTGGCTCGTTTTGTGGGCCTGGCATATCTCTTCCATAGGGCATATCCCCGTAGGATTGTTCCACGATGAAGCGTTCAATGCCCTGGACGCGCTTCACTTGCCGGACCAGGGATGGCCTGTGTTCCTGCCGGGGAACTTCGGACGGGAACCGTTGCTGGTTTATGGGATGGCTCTGAGCATGCGCCTCTTCGGCCCCACGGTGTGGAGCGTGCGTTTGCCGGTAGCTCTGGCGTGGGGGCTGACCATCCCCGCTTTTGTGTGGCTCTTACGGGAGATGTTTCCCGACCTTCGTCAGAGGGTGCTGTTATTCGCCGGTGCCCTGGTGTTGATGACAAGTTTGTGGTTTACCATCACCGCCCATTACGCCATTCGTACCAACGTGTTCGTCCTTTTGGAGACCCTCTTTGTCGCCGCCTTGTGGCGGGGGTGGCGTCGCGGGGACGTACGGTGGGGGATGGTCGCCGGCATCTTCTGGGGGGCGAGTTTTTACACGTATCTGGCCAACCGACTGCTTCCCTTCGTGCTCCTCGGTCCCTTGCTCTGGCTGGCCGTCAAAGCGCCCCGTCGTCTGCGTGAACGTCGTGCGTTTCTTGCTGCCACGTTCTTCACCGCTTTGCTGGTGATGCTGCCTTTGCTCCTTTACTTCCTGCACCATCCCCAGGAATTCCTCCTGCGCACATCCCAGGTGGCTCTGGTGGGAGGCGCGGGTCAAACCGATGGAGGGGGACGACTGCAAGGGGTGTGGCGAAATACCGGGCGGGTTTTGGGGATGTTCTTCTTCACGGGGGACAGGAACCCCCGCAACGATATTCCCGGCCGTCCGGTGTTTACCTGGTGGGCAGCCCCACTCCTCCTCGGCGGGATATGGGCGACATGGCGGCGCCGGGACGCGCGTGGGGGATTCCTTTTGTGGTGGGCGTTCGTCATGATGTGGGCAACCTGGTTGAGCGAATATGCCCCCCATTTCCAGCGGGCTATAGGCGCGGTGCCGCCGGTGATGGCCCTGGTGGGCCTGGGAACGGAGGCCCTGGTCGGGGCCCTTGCGAAGGGGTGGTGGAAGCGGGTCGCTCCTGTGCTCATCCTTCTCCTCGTCCTGGGGGAGGCGGTCCAGGGAGTTGTGGCCTTCCGGCGGTGGGCGGCCATGCCCGAGCTATACTATGCCTTCGATGAGGGATTGACCACGGTTGCCCGTTACGTTGGGGAGATGAGGGGGGATGACGTGGTGTACCTCACGCCCCGGGACGCGAGCCATCCGACGTTGCGTTTCTTCCTGGAAGCGAGCGGCAAGACGGGGGTATTGCGTTCTTTCGACGGGCGACATGTCCTGGTGCTGGTACCCGACCGGGAGGCCCGGTATATCGTGCTCTCCCGCGAGGATTTTCGTTTCGCCCTCATGGCTCCCTGGCTCTGGCCCCGGGGAGGACCCGTGGAGGAGCGGACCTTTTACGATCGGGCAGGGGAAGTGTATGCCCGGGTGTTCCGCGTGGCAGCGCACACTCCCGTTCGTTCGCCTCTTTGGCAGGTGCGCGCCGATTGGGAGGACCACATTCGCCTTCTCGGTGCCGATCCCATTGGGTGTTGTGTGTACAAGCCGGGCGACCGGATCTACTTACAGCTCTGGTGGACCGCGGTGGGAGGGACGCCACGCCGGGCGTGGACGGTGTTCACCCATGTGGTGGATTCGACGGGTCGGGTCCTCGCCGGAAAGGATTGTGAACCCGGATGCGGTTCGTACCCCACTCAGAAATGGCATGTCGGTGAGTGGGTGGTGGCCGAATACCAGATTGTGTTGCCGAAGACGATGTCCCCGGGGGAATACACCATCGAGGTCGGGCTGTACGATTGGCGCAGCGGTCGACGTCTTCCCCTGTCCCACCGGACCGACGACGCGGTGCCCCTGGGACGCATACGGGTGACCACGCCTTGAG
>WGAA01000312.1 GCA_015489285.1 Anaerolineae bacterium
CACGTACCCGATACCAAGCTTCACCCTAACGCGCCGACCTCTCTCACCGGCGCCTGACGTAACGGGTTCAGCGCCGTGCGAGTTTGAGCTCAGACTTCCGAAGTCTCGCAGACTTCCGAAGTCTGGACCGGGGGCTCCCTTTAGGCCGCTTTCAGCGGCCTTTGCCCGATGTAGCACGGGGTCTTTAGCCCCGTGCGAGGGCGGCGCGAAGCCAAGATTGGCCTGCAGCGCCGACGTTCTCACCGGCGCCCGGCGGCCTGACGCCTGACGAATGACGCATGACGCAAAACGTATGACGTGGAGGAATCCAATGCACGTTGATCTCCTTGTAGAACACGCAACAGAACTCGTCACCTGCGCCTCCCAGGGCGGGCCGAAGCGAGGCCCGGCCATGGACGACGTGGGCATCATCCACGACGGGGCCGTCGCCGTCCACCGCGGTCGCATCGTGGCCGTGGGCACGACGGCCCAGGTGCGCGAACGCATCACCGCGGCCCACCGGGTCATCGACGCCCGGGGCCACTCCGTCATCCCCGGCCTCGTCGACCCCCATACCCACGTCGTGTGGGCCGGCGAGCGCGCCGCGGAGTTCGAAATGCGCCTCAAAGGCGCAACCTACTTGGAAATCTTCCAGGCCGGGGGCGGCATCCTGCGCACCGTGCGGGATACCCGCGCGGCCTCCCTCGACGACCTCGTCCTGCAAACCCGGGAACGCCTGGACCGAATGCTCCTGGCCGGTACGACCACGGCCGAGGCCAAGAGCGGCTACGGCCTGGACGAAGAAACCGAGCTGAAAATGCTCGACGCCATCCGCGCCCTGGACGAATCCCATCCCATCGACCTCGTGCCCACATTCCTCGGCGCCCACGCCATCCCCCCCGAATACCGGGACCGCCCCGACGACTACGTGGACTTCCTCGTCGAGGAAATGATCCCCAAAGTCGCCGCATTGCAGTACCGGGTGGAAGAGACCGACGAGGAGGGCAACCTCGTCTACGGGGGCTACGAGCGGGCCGCGTGGTTCTGCGACGTCTTCTGCGAACGGGGCGCCTTCAACCTGGAACAGACCATCCGCATCCTCCAGGCGGCCAAGGCCGCGGGCATGGACCTGAAAGTCCACGTGGACGAATTCGAGCCCTCCCTGGGCGCGGTCCCCGTGGCCGTAGAGATGGGCGCCATCAGCGTCGACCACCTGGTGAGCACCCCCGAAGAACACCTGCGCGTCCTCGCGGCCTCGGACACCGCGGCCATCGGCCTCCCCGGCACCCCCTTCGGCCTGGCCGAATGCGAGTACACCAAGGGACGGCACATCATCGACCTGGGGGGCATCCTCGCCATCGCCACCGACATCAACCCCGGCACCTCCTGGTGCGAATCCATGCCCATGATGATGGCCCTGGCCACTCGCTACATGGGCCTCACCCCGGCCGAAGCCCTCAACGCGGCGACCATCAACGCCGCCTACGCCATCAAAATGCACCCCTTCGTGGGGTCCATCGAGGAAGGAAAACAGGGGGACCTCGTCATCCTGGACGTCCCGGACTACCGCCACCTCTCCTACCGCTACGGGGGGAACCTGGTCCACACCGTGGTGAAGAAGGGACGCGTGGTCGTGGAAGATCACACGCTGGTGGGATCGACATGAAAGTCTACACCTCCGCGGCGCCACCGCCGGATTTTCGCCGGCGGTGGCTGGCCCTGAGTTACGACGCCGGGCACCTCCTCCAACATCCCATGTGGGGACAATTCAAGGAGGAATTCGGGTGGCGGGCCTTACGGGTCGCCCTGGCCGAAGGGGAGGAATTCCTCGCCGGCGCGCAAATCCTCTTCCGCCCCCTCCCCCTGGGCATGACCCTGGCCTACGTGCCCCGGGGCCCCATGCTTCGCTACGACGACCCTCGCCTGTGGCAGGCGCTGATCCGGGCGCTGGACGAGGAAGCCCGGCGGTGGCGTGCCGTCTTCCTCAAAGTAGAACCCGATTGGGAGGACGACGAATCCGCCCGCCAACGCCTCCACGCGGCCGGATTCCGCCCCTCCCCTCAGACCATCCAGCCGCGCAGCACCATCCACGTGGACCTCACGCCGGACCCGGACACCATCCTGGCCCGCATGAAGCCCAAATGGCGCTACAACATCCGCCTGGCCCGACGCAAAGGCGTCCTCGTGCGCCCGGCCGAAGCGCGCGACCTCCCCATCTTCCTCCGGCTCATGGAGGAGACGGCCCAACGTGACGGTTTCGCCCTGCACACCCCTGAATACTACCGCCGGGCATGGGAGATCCTCGTCCCTGCCGGCCTCGCGACCCTCCTCATGGCCTGGTACGAGGACATCCCCCTGGCCGCGCTCTTCGTGGGGGCCTGGCACAGGACAGGCATCTACATGTACGGGGCATCGAGCCAGCGGGAGCGACAGCGGATGCCCAACCACCTCCTCCAGTGGGAGGCCATGATGTGGGCCCGAAGCCGGGGATGCACGGTGTACGACATGTGGGGCATCCCGGACGAGGTGGGCGAACACCCGGAGAAGTGGGCCGGACGCACGCCGGAACGCAAGGACGGCCTGTGGGGCGTGTTCCGCTTCAAACAGGGGTTCGGCGGGCGCATCGTGCGCATGGTGGGCGCGTGGGACCGGGTGTACAACCCCGCGGCCTATCTCCTCTACCGGGCCTTCCTGAAAGTCAGGGGGAGCAGGGGATAACCCCTACTCCCGCGGTTCCTCATCCTCGGAGCGTCCCCGGCCCCGTTGCACCAGGGAGTGGAACCACCCTCCCTGAGGGGACGTGGGGGGCCGTTTCGGCGTCTCGGTTCGGGGAGGCGGCTCCTGCGGGCCCTCCTCCTGTGGCTCGGTGGCGGCCGTGGCCTCCTCCTGCGTCAGGGAACGAAGGACGCGCGCGGCCTCCTCCAGCTCCTTCTTGATGGTCGCCCAAAGGTGGGCGGGAATCTCCTCCACCTCCTCCGGGGACGACGTGGGAACCTCCGCCTGGGGTTCGGATGGGCGTTCGGGCGGAGCTTCACGCTCCGCGGGCCCTTTTCCCTCCACCTCCTCGGTTGCCTCGAGCACCTCGGAGGCGGGTTCCTCCATTGCCTCCTCCTCGGGGGGTGGCGCGGGGGGCTCCGCGATGACCTCGACCGCCTCCGCCTCGACCCCGGGGACCTCTGTCACCTCCGGTTGGGGGATTCCCTCGGCCGTGGGAGCTTCCTCCTCCGCCGGTGGGGTTGCCGCCTCGGCGGGCGCCGGCGCAGGGGCAACGACCGTCTCCTCGGGGACTGCTTCAGCCGTGGGGGCTTCTTCCGCCGTCGGTGGGGCTTCCGCCTCGGCGGACTCGGGCGCGGGGACGACCGTCTCCTCGGGGGCCGCCTCGGCCGGGCCTTCCTCGGCGCGCGCCTCGGCCCGCGCTTCCCCTTCCTCCTCCTGGAACTCGGTCAGGGCACGGCGCCAGGGATGGGGGAGCACCCGTACCGCCTCCTCCAGCGTTACCTGTTGGCTGTAGATCGCGGCCAGAACCGACCCCACCTTGTCCGTGGGCACCCGGCGTCGCACGGGGATGGGCGCGCTCTCCCAGTAGCGGTGCAGGGCCTCCATATCCCAGCGGGCGGTGAGCAGAACCTCGCCGGTGGCTGCCCCCGATTCCACCAGGATGCTCCCCCGGCGGGGGGTGAGCCCCTGGGGCGCCAGGATCACAGAACGTCCCCGGTAGGGGGGCGTCCCCTCGTCGGCCAGGGGGTCCTGGCCCACGGTAAAGGCGAGCGCGGCGAAGACCTGATTGTCCGTCACCCGGGCCTGGGTCCCCTCCCGCAGGATCTGGCCCCGCGCGTCGTCCCGCACCGCGGCCAGCGCGATAAGCGCGTCCATGCCCTGGTACGCGAGGAGCCGACCGACCTCCGGGTACATGACCTCTTCCCCGAGGACCAGGCCCAGCCGCCCCACGGGCGTATCCACCGTGTGCCAGCCGGTCCCCGGCTCGGCCCATGTGGCCTCCTCCTCGTCCAGGAGCACCTTTCTGTGCTGGCCCAGCACATCCCCGTCGGGCCCGAAGACGGTCACCACGTGATGGACGGCCTGGCTATCGGGCGGTTTGAAGTAACCGCTTCCCGCGACGACCGTGACCTTGTACTCGTACGCCAGTTCCGCGAAGGTGTCCACATACCGCTGCCACACGAAATCGGGCATCTCCTCCAGGATCTTGCGCACCTCCTGACGCAGGTCCGCGCCGAGGATCTTCGCCGTGCCCCGCATGACGCTGGACCGGGTGCGATCCCACCAGTTGGACCGGCGTCCCCGTCGGGGCGCGGCCTTTTTGATCAGGCCGGCACGAAAGCCCTCAATGAGGGGGGGCACGATCATCAACCCGGTGCGCTCGGGGAAGATGATGAGCCGCGCGTGTTTTCCTTCGGCCAGGCGGAAGAACCGCTCCATGTCCCGGCGGTATGTTTCCACATCGGGGTACAGGCGCAAGGCCTGTTGGGCTACGGCGACGACCGCGTATCGCATGCGTATCCTCCTCAAAGTCACTCCCGGTCCGGGGGAGCCACCGAGGCCATGGCTCGGCGCATGGCCCGCACGTTCTCCTCCACACTCGCCCGGTCGTTGAAGATGGCCGACCCGGCGACAATGGCGGTGGCTCCGGCCCGGACGACCTGGGCCACGTTGGACGGTTTGATCCCGCCATCGACCTCTAATTCTACGTGAGTTAGGCCCCGTTCGTCCAACATGCGTCGGGCGCGCACGATCTTATCCGTGCTCGTAGGGATGTACTTCTGCCCGCTGAACCCCGGGTTGACGGACATGATCAGCACCACGTCCACAAAGGGGAGGATCTCCTCCAGCGCGCTCAGGGGGGTGGCCGGGTTCAGGGTCACCCCGGCCTTCTTCCCCAGCTCCTTGATCTGCTGGACGGTGCGGTGGAGGTGGGGACACGTTTCCACGTGCACGGTGATGATGTCCGCTCCGGCCTGGGCGAACGCGGGGATAAGGCGTTCCGGCGCTTCGATCATGAGGTGGACGTCCAGGGGAAGGGAGGTGATGGGCCGGAGGGCCCGGACGACCACCGGACCGATGGTCAGGTTGGGCACGAAGTGTCCGTCCATCACATCCACGTGGATCCAATCCGCGCCCGCGGCTTCCACGGCTTTGACCGCCTCTTCCAGGCGGGCGAAGTTCGCGGAGAGGATGGAAGGCGCCAGTTTGACCGTCATGGTTCACGCTCCAGCACGCGCACACCGGTGGGTTCGCCCATGATGACCTGGTGGGCCATGCCCAGGAACAGGCCGTGGTCGACCACACCGGGGCGGGATTTCAACGTGCGGGCCAGGGCTTGGGGGTCCTCGATGCCCGCGTCGAAGTGGCACAGGATCTGGTAATTGCCGTTGTCACTGCGGTAGAGGGCCCCGTGGGGTTCCCGCACGAATTCGGGGCGACAGCCCAAGGTAGCCATCCACCGGGCCGTTGCGGCCGCGCCAAAGGGCACCACCTCCACGGGGAGGGGGCCGTGAACGCCCAGGGTGTCCACGAGCTTGGAGGCGTCGACGATGACGATGAAGCGACGTGCGTGCACGGCCACGATCTTCTCCCGCACCAGGGCCCGTCCCCGCCCCTTGATCAGGTTCAACCGGGGGTCGACCTCGTCCGCGCCGTCCACGGCCACGTCCACGTAGGAGTAGGTGTCCAGGGTGGCCAGGGGGATGCCCAGGTCATGGGCCAGTTGGGCCGTGCGGCGGGAGGTGGGCACCCCCACCACGTTCTGCAAATCCCCGCGGCGCAGGGCCTCGGCCAGGTACTCCACGAAATAGCTCGCGGTCGACCCGCTCCCCAACCCGACGACCATGCCCGATTGGATGTGGGAGAGCGCGGCCCGGGCCGCCCGACGCTTTTCCTCCTCGTGAGTCATCGGCGATACCCCCTTTACCTTGGATGTAGGAGACCGGCCTGGACCGCGTACGCCGCGGCTTCCGCGCGGCTGCGCACGTTCAGCTTGGCCAGGATCTTCCGCACGTGGGTTTTCACCGTGTTTTCGGACAGCCCCAGCACGGAGGCGATCTCCTTGTTGCTCAGCCCGCGCGCGATGTAGCGCAGGATTTCCACCTCCCGGTCGGTGAGCTCCGAGGGCGTGTATCCGGGACGGGCCAGTTCGTCCAGCAGGCGGGAGGTCAGCGCGGGCGGCAACACGGCTTCCCCCCGCTGAACCCGTCGAATGGCGTCGACGACCTCCTCCGCGCTCGCGTTCTTCAGGATGTACCCCCGGACACCCGCCTGTACGGCCGCGAACAGGTCCCGGGAGTTGTCGGATACGGTGAGGATGACGATGTTGGCCTTGGGGACGAGGGCCCGCAGTTTGTGGGCCAGCGTCACCCCGTGGGTGTCCGGCAGGTGGATGTCCAGCAGGATGATGTCCGGGGGCAGGGGGAGACGCTGAAGCGCCCTCAGGGCTTCCTTGCCCGTTCCCGCCTCCCCGACCACTTCCATATCCTCGGTGCTCTCGATGATGAGACGCAGCCCCTGACGCAGGACCGCGTGGTCATCGATGAGAAAGACGCGAATGCTCATCTTACCGCCTCATGCCTCGTCGCGATCGCCCCCGTTCGGTCCCCTCCCCTTTCCTGGGGATGACGACGAGGATACGGGTGCCCGCGCCCGGCCGGCTGGAAAGGGTGAAGGTCCCCCCGAGGCGCTCGGCCCGTTCTCGGATGCTGGAGAGACCGACGCGGGAGCGATGGCGCGGTTGTCGGGGGTCGAACCCCACGCCGTCATCCTCGATGTAGAGTTCGATGGCGGATTCCCGGTGACTCAGGCGAATGTGGACGTGACGGGCACGCGCGTGCTTGCGCACGTTGGCCAGGCTTTCCTGGACGATGCGCAGCAGTTGGACGCCCACATCCGCGGGGATCTCGTCGACGGGCCCCTCCTTTTCCAGGGTGACTTCGATCTCCATCCGTTGGGAGAAGTCCTGGACGTAGGCGCTGAGCGCGCCGTAGAGACCGCCGGGGTGATTCAGGTCCAGGCGGAGACCGTCGATGGCCTGACGTACGTCCATGTACGCGGCCCGCAGTTCCTGACGGATGTCCTCCAGCTCCTTTTCCAGCGCGGGATGGTCGCCCTTGCGCAGGAGCATCGCGGCCCGGTCCAGGCGCCACCCGATGACGCTGAGGGTCTGGGCCAGGCCGTCGTGGATCTCCCGGGAGAGACGATACCGCTCCTCCAGGACGGCCATGTGTTGTATCTGGGAGCGGAGTTGGGCGTTGCGCAGGGCCAGGCCCGCGTGGTGCCCCACGGAGGTGAAGAAGGGCGCATGGTGAGCCCGGAAGTACCCCCGCACGTCGGAGAACATGAGGAGGACGCCGACCACTTCCTGGCCGGCCACGAGGGGAATGGCCGCGGCCGAACGGATGCGGTCGGAGGCCGTGGCTCCGGGCATGGACGTGTGACGTGTGTCGGGAACCACGTAGGGAGCCTTGTCCGCCAGGGCGTGTCGGGCCACGGCCCGGACGAATTCCAGCGCGTCCTCCTCCAGGGGCGAAGGACAGTGAAGGACCGCGGGGTCCGGGGCCAGTTGCCCCTCCTCCACGAGGAAGATGGCCCCGCAAGGGACATCCCATCCCATCAGGGTGATGTCCAGGATGTGGCTCAACAGCGCGTCGAGGTCGGGGTGACGCTCGGGGAGGTGTTCCAGAGCGTAGATGGCCTCCAGGTGTTGATCCCGCAGGCGGGCGCTTTCCAGCGCGCTGACGATCTCCGTGGCAACGATGTTGAAAATCTGCAGCTGGTTCTCCGGCGGCCCCTCCGGGTCGGGGAAGTACGCGGTGATGATGCCTTCCCGTTTCTCCCCGCGCCCAAAGGGCAAACAGGCCAGGGAGTGGATCCCCTCCCGTTTGGCCACATCCTG
>WGAA01000313.1 GCA_015489285.1 Anaerolineae bacterium
GGGGATCCACAACAGGAGGGGGAGCGCCCAGGAGAGGACCCGTCGTCCGGGCGGGCAAGGACTCCACCGGCGGGCACATCCCACCGTCCACACGCCCAGGACCGAGACGGGGAACAGGAGGGCCAGGTTATGGGTCCACAGGGCCGCGGCCGTCGCCAATCCCCCCACCGTTCCCCCGAAAGGCGTGGAAGTACGTCCCGGTAGCGGGGTGTCCGCGAGGGCCAGCGCGATCCACAAGGTCAGCCACGCGTACATCCGGGCTTCCTGGGCGTACCGCACGTGGAGGGGGGACAGGGTGAGCACGACGAGGAAGGCCAGGGCGGGCGTTCGACCCCAGCGAGCGGCCCATCGGAAGGCGAGGGCCAGAGTCATTGTGGAAGCGAAGGCGGACAGGGCGCGCAAGGCCCAGACGCTCTCCCCGAACTCCCCACGCCAGAGGGCGAGGAGCAGATAATACAGGGGGGGATGCTGGTCGATGCGAACACACCAGCGGACGAGCTCCGACGGCGGGTGGCCGGACATCCACCAGCTAAAGGCCTCATCGATCCAGAGAGAGCGCGCGTCCAGGCCGATCAGGCGTACGGCAAAGCCGAGGAGAAGGAGGACGAGGGGAAGGTATTTGCGTGCGCGTTCACGCGTTGGAACGCTCATGGCCCAACACACTGCCCACAAAACCGCGAGCCCCGCGGAGGAAGGTGGCAATCTCCAAGGGGCGTTTCCCGGCCAATTGAACCTGAAGGAGTTCAAGGACCCCTTCGCCGGTGATCACAGCAGCCCCCTCCTCCCAGGGGATGACCGTCCCGGGAAGCCCCGGAACCTCCTGGGGGTGAGCCTTTGCTCGGAGGATTTTCAGCACCCGGCCTTGCCAGCGGGTCATCGCGGTAGGCCAGGGCCAGTAAGCCCGGACCTTCCGCTCGATGAGGCGGGCCGGTTCCTCCCAGCGGATCCAGCCGTCGGATTTCTTGAGCATGGGCGCGTAGGTTGCCCGCGCCTCGTCTTGGGGCACGGGAACGAGCTCTCCACCCACCCACCGAGGGATGGTCTCGACCAACAACGTCGCTCCCAGGTGGGCCAGGCGGCGTCCCAATGTCTCCGTAGTATCTTCCGGGTAAATGGGTTCCCTTCGCTGGGCAAGGATGGGGCCCGTATCCACACCTTCGTCCATGAGCATGATCGTCACGCCCGTCTCCTCGTCCCCCGCGATGATGGCCGCCGGGATGGGCGCTGCCCCTCGCCAGCGAGGTAACAGGGACGCGTGGACGTTCAGACAGCCGTGCGGGGGAATATCCAGCACGTCCTTGGGGAGGATGAGGCCGAACGCGGCCACAACGATGAGATCCGGACGCCAGGCGCGAATGGGCTCCTGGGATTCCGGTTTGCGCAGGGTGCGCGGCTGGAAGACCTCTATCCCGTGGCGCAGGGCAACCTGTTTGACAGGCGAAGGCACCGGCGCTCGGGAGCGCCCTTTGGGCTTGTCCGGGCGGGTCACCACCCCGACGACGTGAATATCCTCGGCCTGGATAAGGCGCTCCAGAGAGGGCACGGCGAATTCCGGCGTCCCCATGAAAACGACGCGTAAGCTCATGGTCACTCCTCGAACCGTCCATGACGGGTTGGCTTCCTTACTCTAGCCCCTCTTCACCGTTCGAGCAAGTTCGGCCGCGGGTTCTTTTCGCTTTGGCTTTGGGGAAGGAAGGGCGCATCGTGAGGGGATGGGCGCGCGTGAACGGCGGGGGGACGGGATAGGATGTCGGTTCGGCAGGATGGTTTGGCTCCCCCTTCGGCCGGGGATATAATGGGGATGCAAAATTCAACCCGGAATTGAGGATCGAAGCATGGGGACCACAATTGGCCGGATTGTCGTCTGGTGGCTCTGGGTGCTCATCATCGGTGGGGCTGCATGGCCCCTGGCGTGGCGTCTTTTCCCCCGCTTTCCCGATAGGGGATATGCCCTGAGTAAAGCGTTGGGACTCCTCCTGTGGGGATACATCCTTTGGTTGGGTTCCACCCTGGGTGTGTTGCACAGCACCTTTGGTGGGGCCCTGGTCGCCCTGGGGGTCGTGCTCCTGCTTTCCTACGTCCTCGCGCGGGACGCGTGGACTCGAACAGAGGGGAGCTGTCCTGCGCTGGTCACGTGGTGGCGGGGGCACCGCTCTTCCCTTGTCTACACGGAACTCCTTTTCCTCCTGGCGTACCTGGGATGGGCTTACGTCCGAGCTCAGAGCCCCGACATTGCTACGGCGGGCGGGGAGAAATTCATGGAGATCGCGTTCATCAACGGTATCCTCACTTCCCGGGTGTTTCCCCCGCACGATCCCTGGCTGGCCGGATACGCCATCAGTTATTATTACTTCGGTTACGTGATGATTGGGGGACTTATTCAGTTGAGCCATGTCCCCCCTTCTGTGGCGTTCAACCTGGCCGGAGCCACCTGGTTCGCCCTGACGGTTACGACGGCCTATGGGGTGATGCGCGGTTTCGGTCGGCTCACTCGGTCGCGCCTTTGGGGCCTTTTGGCCGCCCTGGTCGTGGCCCTGATGGGCAATCTGGAGGGCGTTTTGGAGGTTCTGTACGCCCGACGGGTACTGCCCGTGGGCTTTTGGCGGTGGTTGGACATTCGGAGTATCAACGTGCCGTACAATCCCAACGAGCCCGCCAGCTGGATCCCCCACCGATTTATCTGGTGGTGGCAGGCCTCCCGGGTGTTGCACGATAAGGATTTGCTCGGCAACACGATGGAGGTCATCGACGAGTTCCCCGCGTTTTCCTTCATCCTGGGAGATATGCACCCTCACGTGCTGGCTTTACCCTTCGTCCTTCTGACCATCGGGTTCGCTCTGACCCTTTTCCAGAGGGATAAGGGGCGCCTGCCTGCCGAGGAAACGCCCGGCTCCCGCTGGGCCCGCTGGCGTGCTGTGGTCGAAAGTCACTTCCCCCGCCGGGACGATGGGGTCCTGTACGCTCTGGCGTTGGGTGGATTGGCTTTTCTCAACACCTGGGATTTCCCCATCTATTTGGCGTTGGTCATAGGCGTCATCGCTTTGCGCGAAGCGTATGATGTGGGCCACGTGGATTGGGAAGGGGTTGGTCGGGCTGTTGGAGTAGGGGCCCTTTTGGCCGTATTGGGCGTGCTCCTGTACCTGCCCTTCTACATCGGCTTCCAGTCGCAGGCGGGGGGCATCCTGCCCAATCTCTTCAACCCGACGCGGTTCTCCCAGTTCTTCGTCATGTTCGGTCCCCTTCTCGTCATGTTGTTCCTCTTTGTGTGGCTTCATCGGGGGGAGGGATCGGGCCGGTGGAAGGTGTACGCTCGCTGGCTCCTTGGGGTGTGGCTGCTCCCCTGGGTTATCCTCGCGAGTATTGTCTTCCTCTTCCTCGTGACCCCCGCGGGTCAGACGTTTCTCCGACACGTGTTCGAGAATCCCCAGGTTCAGGCCAACATCGGTGGACGGGGGGTAGGCCAGCTGTTGCTTTACATCCTCGCCCTTCGGTTACGGGTGCCCTGGACGTTTCTCATCCTCGGTGGGGGATTGGCGTGGGCTTTGTGCCGCTTGGTTCAGTTCCCCTGGGATGGGGATGAGGAGGGGGCGTCGGCCTTCGCCCTTTTGCTCATCGCGCTCGGCCTCTTGCTCACTTACGCAGTGGAGTTCGTCTACATCAAGGACCTCTTCAACACCCGCATGAACACGATCTTCAAGTTCTACTTCCAGGCCTGGGTCCTGTGGTCTCTGGCCGGTGTCTACGCCCTGGCCCTTGCAGCACGGCGGTTGCGGGGCACATGGCGGCTCATCGCGCTCTCCGTCCCCGGGGTGTTCATCGCTTTGGGGTTGGTGTACACCCTTTTGGCCATCCCCGCCCGCTCGGAGTTGAAACAGGCCGGTGTCACCCTGAACGGGGAGGCCTGGGTGGCAAAGGCCTTCCCCGACGATTACGCGGGAATCGTGTGGGTGCGCGAGCACACCGCCCCCGAGGACATCATCCTGGAATCCCCCGGTGGGTCGTACTCCTTCCACGGTCGGGTGGCCGCGTTTACCGGACGGGCGACGTTGATGGGGTGGGATTTCCACGAGCTCCAGTGGCGGGGGGCGGCCCTCAACCGTCAGGCAGGTTCCCGTGCGGGGGATATCGAGCGCATATACAAGAGCGCGCGCGGCCCCGAGCTGGTCGACATGTTGCGACGTTATGGGGTGAAGTACCTGATCGTGGGCTCCCTGGAACGGCAGAAGTACGGGATCGGCCAGGCCCGGGAGCGCGTCTTCGAGAGCACCCTGGATCCGGTCTTTGCCCAGGGGAGTATGCGCATTTACCGTCGACCTCGCTGATCGGCTTCAGAATTCCCCAACCCCGGGGATGCGCACCTTCTCCACGACCAGAATGGCGACGGTCACCACGGCCATCAAAATCGTGCTCATAGCCAGGGCCTGACCGTAATTCAGCGCGCCGGGCTGGGCCAGGAAACGGTAGATGGCAATGGGGATCGTCGGGAACTCGGGGCGGGCCAACATGGACGTGGCCCCGAATTCGCCCATGGAGACGGTGAACGCGAAGACCCCCGCGACCACGGCCGCGCGGGCCACAATGGGCAAGTCCACTTCCTTCCAGACGCGCCAGGGGGGCGCGCCCAGCACGGCCGCGGCTTCGTGCAGGCGCGGCGGGATGGACGCCAGCGCAGGGTGCAGGGTGCGCACCACGAAGGGAAACGCGACCAGGCTGTGGGCCAAGGGAATGATCCAGGGAGACGTCCGCCAGTTCAGCGGCGGGCGACCGAACGCGATGAGGAAGCCCAGGCCCAACGTCACCGCCGAAGTGCCCAGGGGCAACATGAGCAGCGGGTCGAGCACCCGGGCGGCGGTTCCCCGACGGGCCAGCGCAAACGCGGTGGGCAGTCCCAGGCCCAGGGAGATGACCACCGTGGTCAGGGCAAAGAGGAGCGAGTTGCGCACGGCCAGAATGGGCGGCACATAGAACAAGGAGGCTCGGCGGTTGATGAAGAGTTCTCGATAGTATGCCAGGGTCAGGCGGTGGACGGCCTCGCGCGTGCCCGTGGTCGCGGGTTCCAGTTGGACGAACGAGCGGATGACCAGGGCGATGAGGGGTGTGACCAGCAACAGGATGAGGACGCCCACGACCACGGCCAGCCCTGCCCACTCGCGACGGTCGCGCGGGCGGCGCACGTTCTCCTCCGCGGCCCGGGGCGCCACGGGCACGACGACTCGCCCCAGGACGTGGGTATATGTAATGGTCAGTGCCAGGGTAAAGAGCAGTTGAATCAAGGAGAGCACCGCGGCCAGAGGCACGTTCAACATGCGCAGGGCCTGGATGAAAATTTCCACCTCGATGGTGGCGTAGCGAGGCCCCCCCAGGATGAGCACCACGCCGAAACTGGTAAAGTCGAAGAGGAAGACGAGGAGGCTCGCCGCCAGGATCGCGGGGCGCAACAAGGGCCATGTCACCTCCCGGAACGCTCGTCGGCTGTCCGCGCCCAGAACACGAGCCGCTTGCACCAGGCGCGGGTCCAGGTGGGCCCACGCGTTTCCCACGATGCGCAGGACAATGGTCGTGTTGTAGAACACGTGGGCCACGAGAATGGCGGCCAGGGTGTTGAGAAAGGGGATGGGCGGACGTTCCAGGTGGAGAAGCGCCATCAGGGCCACGTTGATCCAGCCGCGCGGTCCCAGGAGCGCGTTGAATCCCGCGGCCGCGACCACGGTGGGTAGCATAAAGGGGATGGTGGTCAACGCACGCAAGAGGTCTTTGCCGGGAAAGCGGTAGTGCGCGAACAGGTACGCGGCGGGCATCCCCACGAGCAGGGTCAGCAGCGTAGAGAGAATGGCCTGCCAGAGGGTGAAACGCACCACGCGCCAGATGATGCCCCCGTCTTCCACCAGGACCTGGATGACCTGGCGCGGGGCCAGGCCCAGGCGCAGGATGGACCATAGGGGGTAGAAGAAGAACAGGCCCAGGAAGATAAGGGGAAGCAGCCAGATCCCCGCGGCGAGGGACAGCCGTGTCCCCCGCCGCGAGGTGGTCAGCGCGTGCGCACTCATCGGAGCATGACCTCGGTCCAGGCTTTGATCCACTCATCCCGGTGCGCGTCGATGTCCGCGGGGGAGACGTACGCGGGGTGGTCCGCGAAGGTGGCGAACTTGACGAACACGTCAGGCAGTTGCGCGTCGGGCCGCACCGGGAACATCCACATCTGCAACGGGATGTCCTGCTGGAAGGGAAGGTCGAGCATGAAGTCCACGAACTTTTCGGCCAGGTCCCGATTCTTGGTCCCCTTGAGGATGCCCACGAACTCGATCTGGCGGAAGCACATGTCGTCCGCGGTGATCGCGCCTGTGGGGGGTTCTTCCATGGGCGTGGACGCAAAGTACACTTCGGCCGCGGGGCTGGTCCCATAGGAAACGACCAGGGGGTACGCGCCTTTGCCTGAAGAGCCGCTGAAGTGGGTGAAGTAGGCGGTGTTCCAGTCGTCCACCACCAGGACGTCGTTGGCCTTCAGGTCTCGCCAGAAGTCCAGGAACTTGTCCGGGCCGAAGTGGCCGACGGTGGCGAGCATGAAGGCCAGCCCGGGCGAGGAGGTGGCCGGGTTTTCCACCACCAGCAGGCCCTTGTACTCGGGCTTGGTCAGGTCTTCTAGGGATTGGGGCAGGGCCAGGTGGTGTTCCTCGAAGTAGGCTTTGTCGTAGTTGAGGCAGACGTCGCCGTAGTCCACGGGCAGGGCGCGGTTCTCGGGGTCCATCTTGAACTTGTCGGGGATCTTGGCCAGCATGGGGGAAGCGTAGGGCTCGAAGATGCCCGCTTTCAGCGCCCGGGAGAGGAAGGTGTTGTCCACCCCGTAGAAGACATCGGCCAGGGGCGCGTCCTTGGAGAGGATGGCCTTGTTCAGCGCGGCCCCTGTGTCCCCGCTCTTGAGGATGGACAC
>WGAA01000314.1 GCA_015489285.1 Anaerolineae bacterium
GTCCGGTCAAGGCGCCCTCCTTTGCTTCTCACGCGTGTTGGTTTATGATGGGCACATCCTCGGCCCACGAGGCCGGTCCCTGCGTCGGCCGACCGCCCTTCGTGGGTCGACAGGTTGACCTGGATAAGGACAAAACGTCCGGCTTCCTGAGCGGAAAAGAGGTGAACCCTTTACCGCGGAAACCGGCATAATTATTATAGTGCAGAGTTACATAACCGCTAATGATTTAGATCAGATAATTTTATTTGGAAATCCCAATAAGCGCACAGGAACCGAGCGCCGAAGTTGCACGTTTTGCCCAATTGACGCATAATATGCACAGATTTCATCGTAAACTCGTGCATTCGACACGTTTAGCATAATAGACTTCCAAAGTCTAAAGACTTCGGAAGTCTAGAGGAAGCCCCGAGCAGGATACCGAACGAAAGGGGGACGTCATGGCAGACTTGCTGACAACCCGAGAGCTGCAAGCCCTCTTGAACGTGGACCGAACGACCATTTACCGCATGGTGCGCCGGGGGGAGATCCCCGCGATCCGCGTGGGAAATCAGTGGCGCTTTCCCAAGGACGCGGTCAGCCGCTGGCTTGAGGGACAGAAGCGGGGCGCGGCCGCGGAGATCCCCGCCGCGCTCGAGACCTCGACGCCCCGTCCCTCGGACCTCCAGGCCCTCCTCCCCCTGGAATGCGTGCAACAGATCCTGGACGCGTTCGCGGACGCCCTGGGGGTCATGGTGTTGTTGACGGACCTGGAGGGGCGCCTGATCACCCGGCCGAGCAACCCCTGCGGCCTGTACACGGCCCTGGACGCGTACCCCAGCGCGCACAAGCGGTGCATCGAGCTGTGGCTGAACCTGGCCCAAAACCCCACCCTGTACCCCCGCTTCGTCTCCAGCCATCTGGGCCTGCTCTGCGCGCGGGGCGTCGTGCGCCTGGGGAGCGAGCTGAAGGGGATGGTCATCGTCGGCGGGATTGCGCCCGAACCGTGGCCTCCGTCGGACGAGGAGATCCGCCGCGTGTGCGAGACGTTGGGGGTCCCCGAGGAGGTCTACCGCGCGCACATCGAAGAGGTCTACCACCTTTCGCCGGAGGAGCAGGCGCGGGTGTTGCCCTTCGTGCAACGGATCGCGGACATCATCGCGCACATCGCGACGGAGCGGTACGAGGTATTAGAGCGCCTGCAACGCATCGCGGCCCTGGCCACCGCCCCCCTGAACGCCTAACATCCGGCACGGCGCGAGGAATAACCTCGCCCGGACGTTAGAATTCGGCCCCACGACTCCCGGTCGTGGGTTTCCCTTCCACGCTGCACACCCCATTTCCCGCCTTTCCCCGGCCCTGTCGCGCTATCATTGTATGCATCATATGCATCAGAAGCATCATTTATGATGATATGATCCGAATCATATGCATACAATGACACCCTATGTATCCTTATGGTACAAGGCGCTCTCGAGGTGTTGGGGAGGATGAGGATGGGCATCCTCCTCTAACACCCCTTTTCCCGTCCCGGAAGATCACACACAGGGAGGTCATATCGACAATGAAACGCCTTCTCATCCTCGGCGGCGGTACCGCAGGAACGATGGCCGCCAATCGCCTGGCTCAAGAGCTGGACCCGGAAGAGTGGCTCATCACGGTGGTGGACCAGAGCAAGGTCCACTACTACCAACCCGGATTCCTCTTCATCCCCTTCGAAATCTACAAGAAGCGCGACGTCATAAAACCCCGCCGGGATTACCTGGCCCCCGGTGTCCAGGTGATCTTCTCCGAAATCGATGTCATCGAGCCCGACCGCAACCGGGTACGCCTCAAGGAGGAGGGGCGATGGCTCTCCTACGATTTCCTCATCATCGCCACGGGCACATCCCCCCACCCGGAGGAAACGCCCGGCCTGTTGGGCCCCGAGTGGTACAAGAGCATCTTCGACTTCTACACCATCGACGGGGCCGTCAACCTGGCCCGACGGCTGCGCACCTGGGAGGGAGGGCATCTCGTCCTCAACATCGTGGACATGCCCATCAAATGCCCCGTCGCCCCCCTGGAGTTCATCTTCCTGGCCGACTGGTATTTCCACGAACAGGGGATCCGGGACAAAGTCCGGTTGACCTTCGTCACCCCCCTCTCCGGGGCCTTCACCAAACCCCGGGCCGCTGCAGTCCTGGGAAACATGCTGGAAGAGCGGAACATCGAGCTCATCACCGATTACCTGGTCGAACGGGTCGACCCGGAACGCCGAGTCCTCATCTCCTACGATGAGCGGGAGGTCCCCTACGACCTGCTGGTCACTATCCCCCTGAACATGGGGAGTGAAGCCATCGCCCGCTCCGGCATCGGGGATGACCTCAATTACGTGCCCACGGACAAATACACCCTAAAGGCCCGTGAGTTCGACAACGTCTTCGTCCTCGGCGACGCGTCCAACGTGCCCACATCCAAGGCGGGCTCCGTGGCCCACTTCATGGTCGACGTCTTCGTCCCCAACTTCCTCCGGTACATCGACGGCCTGGACCTGAAGCCCACCTTCGATGGCCACGCGAACTGTTATATCGAATCCGGCTTCGGCAAGGGCATCCTCATCGACTTCAACTACGATGTGGAACCCCTGCCGGGGAAATTCCCCCTCCCCGGATTGGGGCCCTTCTCCCTCCTCATGGAGAGCGTGACGAACCACTGGGGTAAGATGATCTTCCGCTGGATGTACTGGCACATCCTCATGCGGGGACGCACGTTGCCCATGCCGGCCCAGATGATGATGGCCGGAAAATGGAGTTAAGGAGGCCATCCATGACGCCGCAAAGGAAGGGCCCAACCGACGAGATCACCCTGGAACGCATCTACACCAAGTTGGAGGCCTTGGAAACCCAGGTGGCCGCGCTGCAAAGGGTGGCCGAGGAGGACCGTCGCCGTCGGGAACAGTGGGACGACCTGGCGCGGGATCTGGAACCCATCCTCAACGACATGTACATGCTGGCCGTCCGGCAGCTGGAAGAGGCCAGCCCGTACGTCCAGTTGGAGGACCTGATCCGCCTGGGCACCCGTTTGTTGCGAAGCGTGCGTCACCTGGAACGGTTGCTCATCGAACTGGAAAGCCTGCAGGATCTGGTACACGATGTGAGTCCCATGACCCACGACGCGTTCCAGCTCCTGGTGGAGCGCCTGGATTACATGGACAAGGCCGGGTACTTCCCCCGCCTTCAGGCCCTCTTCTCCCTCGCCGATGCGCTGCTCACCCACCTCTCCCCCGATGACATCCGGCAGTTGGCCGAGCACGCGGACCGGCTGATTGCCCTCATGCGCGTGTTCACCCATCCCCACCTGCTGGAGACGGCCGCAGCCCTGGCACACGGTTGGGAGGAGGCGGTGACGGGGGCCGGCGAGGCGAGGGTATCCACGTGGTACCTGGTGAAACAGATGGGAGATCCCCAGGTCCGGCGGGGCGTGGCCCTGACGTTACACCTCTTGCAGGTCCTGGGGAAGACGGCAGAGGCGTTGTCGAGCGGAGACGGAGTAGACCAACCCCACGATGAGATGCACACACAAGGAGGCATGGCATGACGCGAGAGGAACTGCAAGCCCAGGGAATCCCTCTGGACGCGGAAGGCTTTTTGGCCGACCCCAGCCGGTGGACGCCGGAGATCGCCCGGGCGCTGGCCCGGGAGGAGGGCATCGAGTTGACCGACGCCCATTGGGTCGTCATTCGCTTCGCCCGGGAATACTACGAGAAGAACGGCGTTTCCCCGACGTTACGGCAGATCAGCAAGGGAGCCGGGGTACCCACAAAAGCCCTTTTCACCCTTTTCCCCAAGGGCCCGGCCAAAAAGGTGGCCCGCATCGCGGGAATCCCCAAACCCGCAGGATGTGTGTGAGGGAGGAGGACGATGGCGGAAGAGCGACATATGGCTTTCATCTGTTCCAAGGGGAACCTGGATATGGCCTATCCGGCCCTCATCATGGGGTGGGCCGCGCTCGGCCAGGGGGTCGATGTGACCATTTTCTTCACCTTCTGGGGGCTGGACATCATCAACAAGAAGCACATGGACCGGCTAAAGCTCCCCCCCGTCGGCATTGCCGGAATGCGCACGGGGATGATGGGCTTTCCCGTGGATGTGGGGATGCCCCAGATCCTGGGCGTTCTCCCGGGCATGACCGCGGTGGCAACGGCCATCATGCGCAAGAAGATCGCGGACCTGGACGTGCCCCCCGTGTCCGAGTTTCTGGAGATGTTGCTCGACGCGGGGGCCAAGTTGTACGCCTGTAAGATGACCGTGGACATGATGGGCCTGAGCCAGGAGGACTTTGTGGACGGGGTGGAAATTGTGACCGCGGGGGACTTCATCGAGTTGACCGAAGGGGCCCAGATCGTCTTCATCTAAACGCCACGTCCGGGGGTTCGACAGGCCGAACCCCCGGACGTCTTCCCTCAACGGGGGTTGACACCGACGATGACGTGGGTGGGTGCGTCCTCACTCTTGCCGGGAACCAGGGTAAGTCGGAGCTCATAACCCGGGCGGGTCCACACCTCTTTGACGGTGCCGTTGGCCCCGACGGTGCGCTCCCCTTGCTTCCACCCCGCATTCTCCAGAGCCTGGACGTAGAAGCGGTCGACTTCGTCCGCGGAGAGGGGGGTGTCGAAGACGACGAGCTGATGGGTGCTCATGACCACGGACGCGTCCGCGGGGAGGGGAAAGGGGGTGTTGCCGAAGCCGTCGAGGACGATGGGCTTTTCTTCCTCGGGGGTGGAGGCCCCCAGAGGCCGCTGAGGACGTTCGATGGTAAGGGGTTCATTGGGGTGGTAGACATCGTAGGCCACGTCCACACGGCCCGCAAAGGGCTGCGGACTGAAGTCGAAGCGGAATCCCCTGCCCTCGATACGGGCCCGATAGCGCACAATGTAATGTCCCTCCCGGGCGATCCACACGTCCCCCTGAACCCGCTCCACCTGGGCGCGCTCCTCCGGTGTGAGGTAAGCCAACATTTCGGGGGAATCGAACGTGTAGTGGTCGCTGCGAATGCCGTTGACCTTCACGTCCGACTCGGCCAGGGTCAGGCCCTCGGGATGGGGGACCAGGGTGCCGGGGTCCATGAAGCCCTGTTCCGGGTTGTTCTGCGCCGGGGTCTTCAACCAGGTCGTTCCCGTACTGATGTAGAGGTCGCCCCCCACTTGAACGAGTTTCAGCACGTCCGCGGTTTTACGCCGTTCCTCAGGTTTGGCCATGGAACGCAGGCCGCGGATCGTGGTCCGGCGGGCCCGGTGCGGGGTGTTTACCGCGTCGACCTCCACTTCCAGGTGGGCCTTGTCCAGCCCCGTATCGGGGGCGGGATAGATGTCGATATGGGCTCGAGCCCGGTAGGTCTTCAGCTGAGCCAGCTGGGCGGTGTAATCCACCTGGGGGGCGTGGAC
>WGAA01000315.1 GCA_015489285.1 Anaerolineae bacterium
AGCCCCACGGGGACCAACGCGGGGATCGGCTTTGCCATTCCCGTGAACACCGTCAAACGGGTCGTCCCCGTCCTCATCGAGAAGGGGCGGTACCCCCACCCCTGGTTGGGGGCCATCGGCTACGACATTACCCCGCGGCTGGCCCACATCCTCGAACTCCCCGTGGAGCGGGGACTCCTCGTCGTGCGGGTCTACCCGAACAGCCCGGCGGACCGGGCCGGCCTTCGTGGGGCCACGCGGCGGGTCATCGTGGGTAACTCCCTCATCTACAGTGGAGGGGACATCATCACCGCCATCGACGGTCACCCCGTACGCAGCTGGGAGGAGCTCCAGGACTACCTGGAAGAGGAGACGCAGGTGGGGGAAACCGTCGTGCTCGACATTGTGCGCGAGGGGAAGAAGATGAAAGTTCGCGTCACCCTGGACGAGGCGCCGTAAGGAGGACCCCATGCCGCCGACCCAGATCATCGTGCGTCCGGCGGAAGTGAAGGACGCCCAGGAGATCGAACACTTCTTTCGCCACGTGCGGCGCCGCTACATCACCTTTGGCATGGAAGACCTCCCCCAGCTCATCCGGGAGGGTCTCGTCTTCGTGGCCAAGACGGGCGGCCTCATCTGGGGCGTGCTGGCCGTGAGCCCCAAGGATGCGGGGGAGTGGGGCCACATCCGGGGGGTCAGCATTATCGACGGTTGGCAAGCACGGGCCGGTGTGGGATTGCTCCTCTACGGGGCCCGCAGCCACCTGCGCAACCGGGGCGTCCGCGCCCTCTACATCATCCTCACCGAAGAATGGCTTCACGGCCCCCTTCACGCCCACGGATTCGTCCAGGCGAGTCGCCTGGGCACCTACCTGCGTCATGCCCACTCCATCCCTCCCATCCCGCGGGACCCCGCGGCACTGCGCCTCGTGCGCCCCGACGACATCCCCCAGGTAGCCCAGGTAGACCGGGCCGCGTTCGCGCCCCTGTGGTCCTACTCGGCCCGGGAGCTGACCTACCTCCTGGCCCTGGGGTGCCGCATGGTCGTGGCCGAGATGGACGGGCGCATCGTCGGATACGCGTGCGGAGAAGTCATCGGCGACATCGGCCACATCGCCCGCCTGGCCGTCCACCCCGACAGGCAGGGGCAGGGCATAGGCCGCCAGCTCCTCCTGGACACCATGACCTACCTCCACTCGGTGGGGGTGACCCGCTTCAGCCTGAACACGGAAATCGACAACCCGCAAGCGACCCGCCTGTACGAGTCCCTGAACTTCCGCCGTTTTGGCCGTCTGATCCCCGTCCTCGTCAAGGACATAGGGGAAAAGTAAGCGATGGGGCAGGAAACCCTCACCGTCCTCTTCGTCGATCACGCGTCGGGCTGGGGAGGCGCGGAACACAGCCTCTTCCTCCTCCTCACCCACCTGGACCGCAGCCGGATACGTCCCCACCTGGCCGGACCGGAAGGGCCCCTCCTCCGGCGCGTCCGCCAACACGGCCTCCCCGTCCACCCCCTGACCCTCCCCCGCCTGCGCAAGTCCCCCTGGGCCCTCAGGGACCTGATACGGGGGGGATGGGACCTGGCCCGTCTGGCCCGGGCCGTGGGCGCCCACATCCTCTACGCGAACACCGTCCGCGCGGCCCTCTACACCGCGGCCGCGGCCCCCCTCGCGGCCCGCCCCTTCGTCTGGCACATGAGGGACTTCTGGCTATCCGAACGCCCTCCCCGCTTCTCCCTGCCGGACCGGTGGGGGAAAGGGCTTCTCTGCGCGCGGGCCCGACGCGTCATCGCCAACTCCCGAGCCACCGCGGCCCATCTCCCCTGCCCGGACAAGATCACCATCGTCCCCAACGGCATCGACTTTGCCCGCTACGTACCGGGTCGGGGGGGAGCGACCTTTCGCCGTCGCTACCGCATCCCCCGGGACGTGCCCCTCATAGGCACCGTGGGACGCCTGCGCCCCTGGAAGGGGCAGGACCGCTTCCTGCGCGTGCTGGCCCGGGTGCGCCGCGAGATCCCCCACGTGTGGGGAGTCATCGTTGGGGGGACTCCGCTGCACCGGGACGACGCGTACCTGGAACACCTGCGCGCGGAAACCCGTCGCCTCGGACTCGAGGGGTGGGTGGTGTTCACCGGCCACCTGGAGGACGTGCGGCCGGCGCTGGACGCGCTGGACCTCTTCGTCCACCCGGGGGATCCGGAGCCCTTCGGCATGGCCGTGCTCGAGGCCATGGCCATGGAGACCCCCGTCGTCGCCTTTGCCCACGGTGCGCTCCCCGACATCGTGGAATCGGGGACGTCGGGGCTGCTCGTGCCCCCCGGGGACGAGGAGGCCCTGGCGCGGGGCATCATCGCCCTCCTCCGGGACGACGCGTACCGAAAGCGGCTGGCACGGGGAGCTCGGGAGCGTGCGGCCACCTTCACCATCGAACGGACGGCCCACGCCATCGGGGAACTCCTCTTGTCCCTTCCCGCGCGATAGCGTACAATGCGGGACACGAAACCCGTGTGTCCGACCGGAAGGAGGGGAACACCATGCACATCCAGGAGATCATCGCCGGCATCCTGAGCCGAATGGACGTCAAAAACCAGGTTCGGGATGAAACCCTGCGCCGGTCTCGGGAGCTCATCCGTTCCTGCGGGCTGACGACCCGGGCCATACACCGCCATGAAATGGACACCGCGACCGAACTCCTCCGGACGGCTCGCGAACAGGCCCGGGCCATGACCGAACCCCTGCGTGACCATCCGGACCTCTACTACATGGGATACACGACCGACGCGCTCAAGGAGTGGGTCGAAGCCGAAATCCTCTACGCCATCATCACCGGCGCGTCCCTTCCCACCCCCGAGGACATGGACGTCCCCGACCGGGTGTATCTGGGAGGACTGGCCGAAGCGGCCACCGAACTCCGACGCCACATCCTGGACCTGCTGCGGCGCCAGGAGCTGGAACGCGCCGAATACCTCCTGAACTGGATGGACGACATCTACGACGCCCTCATCCTGGTGGACTATCCCGACGCGATCACCGGGGGACTCCGCCGCTCTGTGGACATCCTGCGGGGCGTCCTGGAACGCACGCGGGGCGACGTCACCCTGACATGGCAACACGACCGCCTGGCCCGGGCCCTCCGGGAGGCGGAGAGGAGATGGGAAAGTGGGGGCTAAGCGGTACATTCGGGCCAGCGAGCTCGCGCGCTGGGCCTATTGTCGGCGGGCCTGGTGGCTGCAATACGTCCAGGGGCATCCCCCCATGAACAGGGAGGCCCTGGACAAGGGGCATCGGGCTCACGAAGCCCTGGGCCGCCAGGTGCGTCACGCGGCCCTCTACCGGTTCCTGGCCCTGCTGCTGGTGGGCGTGGCCGTGCTGATCATCGCCTTGCTGCTCCTGCTGGTCTTCTGACATGGTGAAACACTGTCGTCAACACTGTACCCGATACATTCACTGGGGATTGTGGGTCCTCCTGGGCGTGGTCTCGCTCATCGCCCTCGTCCAGGGGCTCACATGGTGGCAGACGGGCCGAGCCGTCGTCGCAGGCCAGAGACCTCCTGCCGCGCCGCGCGTCCTCATCCCCACCCATCGTCTGCCCTCCATCGTACAC
>WGAA01000316.1 GCA_015489285.1 Anaerolineae bacterium
CGAACAGGGCGTAGAACACGGGGGTATCCGTGATGAGGGAGTAGGTGAAGAGGGGGGAGAGGACGAGGGTGTACGCGGCCGCACTCAACCCGGTAAAGGTGGAACCCACGTGACGACGGGCGGCCACGTAGGCCAAAAGGGCCAACAGGGTGCCCGCACACAGGGAGGCAACGGCCGCGGAACGCACCGACGGGCCCAGAACGGTCATGGGCACGGCCAGGATAACCGACGTCAGGGGCATCCAGTAGTCGTTGCTGTAATGGGTCACCTGGGGAGGGAGGTAGAGGAAGTGCCAGATGTAATCGATGACGAACCCCCGTCCCAGGACGAGGTTGCGGGCCACCGTGTAGTAGAAGGAGTAGTCCCCCCATCCTGGGTACTTGACCAGGGGGAGCAACGAGGCACGCGCCAACGCCCCTGCCAGGAGCAGGAATCCCAGGATGCCTTGGTGGAGCCGTTGACTGTCGTGGATTCTCATGGACTTTACGTGTTCGATTATGATCCGTGTGCACGAAGGGAGCGCGCGGTCGTGTGCGCCGTGGTTCATTTTAACCGGGGCACGGGGAGAGACAAAACGCGGTGGAAGAAAAAAAGGAAGGGGGCTCGCCGATCCACAGGCCATGCTCACATTCCTCAGGTCCCACCGTACACGATTTCGAACACCGAGCCCCCACACCTTCTTCTATAGCACATTCGGATGAAAATTACATGAACGCGTCCTCCGCTCTAGATGACAGAAAGTTCATCTCCGCGTGAATACGTTCATTCGAGACGGGCGTGGCCGATAAGGCTCAGGAATTCGCTGCGCGTGCGCGCGTTCGTCTTGAAGGCCCCACGCATGGCGCTGGTGACCATGCGCGCGTTTGCCTTCTTCACCCCGCGCATCATGGCACACATGTGCGCGGCCTCGATGACCACGGCCACGCCGTGGGGATGCAAGAGGTCGTCCAGGAATTGGGCGATCTGCTCGGTCAAGCGCTCCTGCACCTGCAAACGCCGCGCGTACATCTCCACCACCCGCGGGATCTTGGAGAGCCCCAGGACCCGCCCGTTGGGGATGTAGGCGACATGCGCGTAGCCGTAGAAGGGGAGCAGGTGGTGCTCGCACAGACTGTACAGTTCGATGTCCCGCACGACCACCATTTCGTCGTAAGAGACGTCGAAGAGGGCGTCGTTGACCAGGGCCTTGGGGTCCACCCGGTACCCCTCGGTCAGTTCCGCGAACATGCGCGCTACCCGCTCGGGGGTGCGCTGCAGTCCTTCCCTTTCCGGGTCCTCGCCCAGCAGGCGAAGGAGTTCGTGAACCAGGCGTTCCAGCGGCTGTACCGGCCAATCATCCGGGATTTCTACACGTTCAATGGGCATGGATCTCACCTCCGTTGTCGGAAACATGGGATGGAGACGAGGCGTCCGTGGGCATTTCGGGCAGGGGAATCACGTCCTCCAGCCCCTCGAGGACGTCCGTCCGATCGCGAAAGTGGCGGGCCGCGGGCAGGAGGCTTCGGGCCACCTGGGCGACGGTCGTTCCCCCCTCGTCCAGAGGCCAATCCCCCGCGACCTCGGCCACGGGTAAGGCGACGTGCGCGTAGCGGTACACGTCGGGTGAGGGGAGGGGCGGATCCCCCGTGGGGGTGTGGACTCCTTCGTACAAGATCAGGTCCAGGTCGATGGTGCGTGGGGCGTTCGGGTCGTCCGTGCGCACGCGTCCCAAGGCGCTTTCGATATCCCGCAACACGGCATCGTGAAGTTCCCGGGGCGGCAGGTCCGTCTCGATGAGGAGAGCACCGTTGAGGTAAGGGGGAGCGTCATCGGCCCCCACCGGCGGCGTCTCGTAGACCCGGGAGACGGCCAGTATGCGCACGCGGTCCTTCAGTCGACGCAGGGCCTGGGGCACGTGCGTTTCCGGGTCAATGTTGGAACCGAAGGCGATGACGGCTTTAGGCATGGTCGATGTAATCCCCCCGTTCCCGCTCGATGGTGACCCCAACGGTTCGGGCGAAACGCACGGCCCCCGGTTTCTCCACCCGAACGCGCACGCGGGGAACGCCGAATTCCTCGATGCACACACGGGCAATGGCTTCGGCCAGCCGTTCGACCAGGTAGAAGTGGGAGGTTTCGGCCAGGTGGATGACCCGTTTGGCCACGCTGCGATAGTTGAGCGCGTCCGCGATGTCGTCACTCTCCCCCGCGGCTCGGGTGTCCGTGAACATGCAGATGGAGATGAGGACATCCTGCCGTTCCCGGCGTTCCCAGTCGTTGATGCCGATGATGGTGCGCACCAGCAGTTCCTCGATGTACACACAATCCCGCGTTCGTGATGTCATTGTTCCCAACCTCATGTGCCGAGATGCGCCCCTCCGTCCACCAGGAGGGTTTCTCCGGTAATGTAGTCGTTGCGCAGGAGAAAGAGTAACGCGTCGGTGACCTCCTCGACGCGTGCCGCGCGGCGGGCCGGTATGTGCTGCACGAGACGCTGGAGGTAGGCCTCGTCTTCGCCGGGCGGGGGGAGGACGGCTCCCAACGCCAGGGCGTTCACCTGGATGTGGGGGGCCAGTTCCCGGGCCGCTATAAGCGTCAGGGTCAGCAAGCCCGCCTTACTCACCGTGTAGGCCACGTACTTCCGCCCCGGATAGAGGGCACGCCAGTCCGCGATGTTGACGATCTTGCCGGGGGTTTGGGACCCCAGCGCGCGGGCAAAGGCTTGCATGAGGAGAAAGGGCGCCCTCAAGTTGAGGCGCATGTGTTCCACCCAATTGTCCAGCGTGGTATCCCGCAACGTTCCCGCCTTGAAGACGGCCGCGCTGTTCACCAGGACCCGGGGCGGTGTTCCCAGGAGCTCCGTTGTCCGATCCATGAGAGGGGCAATCTCCTCGGCCCGGGTGAGGTCCGCCTGGAGGGCAAAGGCGCGCACGCCGTACCTTCGGGCTTCCTGAACGGTGCGTTCTGCTTCCCGGGCCGCGTGCCCGTAGTGTACGAGCACGTCCATCCCCGCCTCGGCCAGGGCAAGGACGAACGCCCGTCCCAAACGTCGGGCTCCCCCTGTAACCAGAGCCCCCTTTCCTCGGAGTTCCATGTCACCCTCCTTCCTGTGCCCTCTCGTCGTCCCTTTCGCCCACCCTCGGGCGAGACGGGGTTCCCTCCTCCTCCGCTTGTCGGCGTTGGGCGACCTTGCGAAGGTGTGGGGCCGCCCACGGCCCGATCTCCCCCACCGCTGTGCGGGCAAAGATAAGGTAGCCCGTGTGCGCCACCATCCGGTCTTCCGGCCGCAAGCGGGCAGCGACGGGCTTGTACGCCCGCAGGAGGAGTTCTTCCACGGTGACGAGGACGAAGCCCTGGGCGTACAGGCCCTCCAGGAGCTGGCTCA
>WGAA01000317.1 GCA_015489285.1 Anaerolineae bacterium
AACGATGCTGGCCACCGCCAAAGCCCCCGCTTCCCCCCGATCCCTTGCGAAGGGCAGCGGACGCGGTGGCCAGCATCGTTCCCAGGGACGCGCTCATGGCGGCCAGTCCGCCACCTCCACCCGCGGAAAGGGCAGCGGAACCGACCCCGCTTCCCGTTCCCGTTGGGACGTGATACCAGCGCGGCGTCGCCTCCCCACCCCAGCGGTTCCACGCGTGGAGAAAGCGCTTTTCCACGCCAAAGGCGACCGCGTACGCCAGGTACCGTTCCAGGTGTTCCCGCGCGACGGGGAACGATCCCATGCGGTCCAGGGATTTCAGGTATCGCTTGAACGCACGCCAGCGGGCCGCTTCCTCCGCGCCGCGCCGTGTTCGCCGGGGCATGATGTACCCGCTCAGGTACGTGATGAACCCGGCCAGCGCGATGCTCAGAGCGCAGATGGCCCCCAGTTCATCCTGCAATCCGACCCGTCTGAACCCGCCGACGATGAGGATAAGGAGGACGAGAAAGCCGAGAGCCATCCCCCCACTTCCCACCCGTTGATAGGGGCGAACGACGTGGGAGGGGGCGTCGGAGAAGAGGCCACGATGGACGAGTTCCTTTTCCTGGGCTTCGGTGATGGGACGGACGTGTTTGGGAAAGCGCTTGCGCACGTCCTTGAGCCGCTTTTCCCGGGACCGCCCCATGAAGGCCCGCAAGGTGCGGCGTTCGAAGGGCAGGAGATCGTCCGGGAAGCCGTGGAGAAGGCGGAAAATGTAGGCCGGGTCCCCTCCGCCCTTCAGCGGGCGTTCTTCGATCTCCAGGATGCCCCGGCGGGCCAGGTCGAGGATGGTGGCCAGCGCGTGGCGGGGCTTCATGAAGGTGTCCACCAGTTGGCCGGCCAGGGCCGGCGGCAAATCCGAAGGGGGTTCGCTCAGGTACGCGATGGGGGGGACGGGCGCGTCGCGGCCGCGATGGTACCAGAGGAGGAGCAAGGTGAGCAGGGTGACGACGACCAGCCCGATGCTGCCGAAGAGGATGACCACGCGGGCAATGGGGAGGCCCCGGGTGTACCAGAGGTGCAACCGGCGAAGGCGACGTTCGTCGCGTGGGGTGTGGCTTTGCCAGGGCGCAGGGGTGACGGGAATGAGGCCGTGAGGCCAGCGGACGTGTACTTCAAAGGAGCGGCCGGGGGGAATGGGCTCCAGGGTCCGAAAACGGACGGTGTGGTCGTCCAGGGGTTCCGCCTGGGCGACGACGAGGTAGCCCCGGTAGGCCAGGAGGGGGCCGGGGACGGTCACGGTCACCGTGGCGTGGGCGATGGGCACTTCCCGCCGGGGGAAGACGGCTTTCCACTGCAATTCATCCCCGTCGGCATAGGAGCGCAGCCCTCCGTGGACCCGGTAGCTCAGGTGGAATGTGCGTTCCGTGTCCTCCAGTGGGTCGAAGTGCCAGAGGAGGTGGAGTTCGGATGCATCCCGGGTGACCTGGAAGGTGTGGGGTTCCTCTGTGGCGCTTTGCGTGTACGTCCCTTCATCGTCCCATAGGCGAATGTCGGTGATATCCACGACCCGGTCCAGGGGGATGTCCCGGTACCCGTAGGTGAAGGGACCGCCGAGGAAGCGAACCGCGCTGACCTCCTCCACGGTGAAGGTGCCGTCGTCGTGGACGGTGAGGGTCACGTCCAACCGCCGCCAGAGGAGCCCCTTCTCCTCCGCCCGAACCCGGTACGAGGGCATCCTCCAAAGGAGCAACCCCACGAGAACGAGAGCCAAAAGGACCGCCGGACGCCGTCGCATGGTGTGTTCATCCTCCCCCGTTGTGCCCTCACCCCTCGCCCCCTCTCCTCCCTCTCGACAATGCTCGAGGGGCAAGGGCGAACCCAAGGGAATTATAACACAGGCGCCAGGCGCTGAGGGGAGGATGGCGCGTTAGGATGAAGCGCGGCATCGGGTACGTGATGCGTGATACGTGATGCGTGATGCGTAACGTCACTCGTCATGCGTCAGGCGTCAGGCGCCAGTGAGAATGTCGGCGCTGGAGGCGCAGCTTGGCCGGAGGACGTAATTCGTGATGCGTGATGCGTAATGCGTAACTTGAAGACAAGCTCGGTTTTGTGGCGATAACCTTGTATCCGCGCCAACCAATTACTCGTTACTCCGTTACTCGTTACTGACGTTGGCGCGGTAGGGTCAACCTTGTCCTCGCGCCAGTCCTTTAATCGTTCAATCGTTAATCGTTGTCTTCACACCATCCGGTTACTCGTTACTCGTCACTCGTTACTGACGTTGGCGTGGTCGGATAGGCCGACCCTATTTTCGCAGTGCGGTCTATGCTGCACGGCCTTCGCACCCGATACCTTATCCCCGCCACCTGTGCTACAATGGACCCGTCGGACGAATGCCTTGCGGAGCTCTGATAACCCAATGAAGCCACGTGTGTCCTATAACGAACACCCATCGGTCCGAATCGTATACGTGTCGCGCATCCGTTTGAACCCGTATGTCCGCCTCCTGGCCCGGGGGGTCAAAGCCGTCCTCCCCTCCGCCCACATCGAGCATTCCTACTTCCTCAGCTTGCCCTGGTTGCTGCGCCACCTGCGACGGGTCGACCTCCTGCACATCCACTGGATCGAACACCTGTACCTGGCCCCCAAAGCCCACCAACGGCGGAAGGGCTTCCTCTCGGTGGCCGCGGCCCTCCTCGTTGCCCGCTTGTGGGGGCTGAAGATCGTCTACACCGTTCACAACGTGAACCAGCACGAGGGGCGCTCCCCCATCCTCAACGAACTGGCCAACCGCCTCATCTTCCGCCTCGCCCACGCGGTGCACGTCCACGACCCCTCGGTGGCCCACGTCGTCGCCCAGAAGTACGGACGCCGGGAAAACGTGGTCGTCATCCCCCACGGGAGTTACATCGGGGCCTACCCCGACCACACCACCCGCGAGGGCGCCCGCGCCTTCCTGCGGGCCAAGGGCATCCCCGTGGACGAGGACGCGTTCCTCTTCCTCTCCCTGGGGCAGGTGCGCCCCTACAAGGGCCTGGAACTCCTCATCGACGCCTTTCGACGCATCGACTCCCCTCGCGGCCAACTGCTCATCGTGGGCAAGGCCGAGGACCCCGCGTACGCGGATCACCTCCGGCAACTCATCCGGGGACATCCCCGCATCATTACCCATCTGACCTACGTGCCCGACGAGGAGTTGCAGTACTTCTTCCGCGCCGCGGACGTGTGCGTCTTCCCCTACAAACGCATCACCACCTCCGGGGCGGCCCTGCTCGCCTTCTCCTTCGACTGCCCCATCATCGCCCCCGCCCTGGGTCCCTTCATAGAACTGGCCTCGGGGGGACGGGGGCTCCTCTATCCCCCGGGGGATGGGGAACGTCTGCGTCGCACTCTGGAAGCGGCCCTGGAGGGCGCGCTGGACGGCGCCCGCGAGCGGGTACGAGCGTACACCCGCACGTTGAACTGGCAACACCTGGGACGACATCACGCCCACCTCTACGAGCGCGTGCTCTGTCGTCCCCTGCCCATTCAGGAACCCCGGGAGGAGGCCCTGCCCCCCATCGTCTGTGCGGGGCGGGACCCCTGGCAGGGTCCCTGGCGGAACCGCCATCAGCTCATGAGCCGCCTGAGCGAGCACACCCCTATCCTCTACTTGAATCCCCGGCCCTACATCCGGGGGGTCGCCCGGGAACCCCGGCGTTACCCCTGGCGATTCCGCCTGACCCAGCCCCTGGCCCAATTCCCCAACCTGCGGGTCGCCGAACTCCCCGCGTGGACCGCGCGCAGTGCCCGTTGGGTGGGCGCGCTCACCGACCGCGTGGCCGCCCACCTCCTGCGACGGGCGTACAGGACGACCGCGCGCTGTGCGCCGCCCATCCTGCACACAGCCCAATCCGCCCTTCCCCTCCCCATCCTCTGGCTCACCTCCCCCGACCAGGGGGACATGCTGCGCCTCATCCCCCATCGCCTGGCCATATACCACCTGGTCGACGACTACACCGCCTACGAAGCCGACTACGCCTCCCCGGAACGCCTGGAATACATCGCGGCCCAGCACCGGGATGTGCTCCGCCGGGCCGACGCGGTCATATGCACCCATCCCAACCTGGTCCAACAGGCGCGGGAGCACGCGCAACGGGTCTTCCTCGTGCCCAACGGGGTGGATTGGCCCCTCTTCCAGCGGGCCCTGTCCTGCCCTTACCTCCCCCCCGACGTGGAGGAGATTCCCCACCCGCGGGTGGGCTACGTGGGCGTCATCAACGACAAGATCGACCTCCCCCTGCTCCGCGCCCTGGTCGACGCGGACCCATCCCTGCACCTCATCCTCGTCGGTCCCGTCCAGTTGCGCCATTACCGGCAGGATCTCCCCCTGCTGGAACACCCACGCATCCACCGACTGGGATTCCGTCCGCCGGAGAGGTTGCCCCTCTACATGCGGGGATTGGACGTGGGGCTCATGCCCTATCG
>WGAA01000318.1 GCA_015489285.1 Anaerolineae bacterium
AAGAAGGCGATGGCCTGGGGGTCGGTTTCGCTCACGGCCTGAAAGAGGGTGTTCAGGGCCTCGTTCCAATCCAGGGCGCGGAAGCGGCGGGAGCCCCGGGCGTCCTGGGCCACGGGGCCTTGCAGGCGGTCGGGGTTGTAGAGGGCCTGGAGGGCGGCCTGGCCTCGGGCACAGGTCTTGCCCTCGTTGACGGGGTGCATGGGGTTCCCTTCCACCTTCTTGGCCCGTCCCTGGTGGACGCGCACGATGATGCCGCAGGCCGCGGGGCATTCACGGCATGTGCTCGCGTACCACACGCTTTCGCCGGGGAGGGCGAATTCGGGCATGTGGACATAGGGTTCCAGGTATTCCTTTCGCTGCAAGGAGATGGTGCAGCCGCTGACGGTGAGGGCTGCACCGGCCAGGGCCGTGCCTTGCAGGAATTGGCGACGCGAGATCTTCTTGTTCAGCATCGTCTCTCTCCCTACTTGTGGCAGGTTGCACAATCGCGCAATTTCGCGACTTTGTCCGGGGACTGGTCGAGGTGGCAGTTGAGACAGAAGCCCATGGTGATGTGGTAGTCGGCCTTGGGCATGTCCTGACTGCCGACGTCGCCATGACAATCCTCACATTGGATGTGAGCTCGGATGTGCGGTCCGTGGCTGAAGTAGACGAAGTCGGGCTGGTCGAACTTCTTCTCCCAGCGCAGCGGGACCCCCCGGGCCCACGCATCCCGGATCTTCTCCACTTCGGCCTTGGCCCGCGGGTCCTGGGGCGTGACGACCTGGTGGCATCCCATGCACTTTTCCACACTGGGGATGGAAGCCACCTGTCCCCGAGAGGCGTTGGAGTGACAGTAAAGGCAGTCGATGCCCTTGTCCGTATGGGTCTTGTGGGAGAACGCCACGGGTTGGGCCGATGCGGTGGTATCCTGGGCGTGGCGTGGTGCCGCGTAGACGACCATGACGAGGGTGAGGAAGAGGGCAGCGATGAGGGCCACCCACAGCCAACGGGAGCGCCCGTGTGCGATGACACCTGCGCGTCTGAATCCCATGTTCAGTGCCTCCTCCAGAAGGAATCGCTTGCCGAGCGCGGACGTCCGGCGTACAAATTTTCGATAGAAGTGCGTCTTATAGCTTACGATAATTTTGCCCAATTGTCATCACCAGAACGGGCGATTTTTCCCGTTTAATTCCCTCACCCCTTGGGGTGAAAAAGAAACGCCCTCGGACATTTTACTTCCGAGGGCGTTCCCGGACGCTTATATAAGGAAGGGCCCCGATGCCGTCAAGGCTATCGGAGCCCTTCTTCCGTGCTACGCGTACGCGACCTCCGGTTCTTCCTCGGCCTCACCGGCGACCACGTCGAAGACGAACTCGCCGTCGCGGAAGTCCACGACCACGTGGTCACCGTCGCGCACGTCACCGGCCAGGATCTTGAGGGCCAGCGGGTCCTGGATGCGGCGCTGGATGACCCGCTTCAAGGGTCGTGCGCCGTACACCGGGTCGTACCCTTCCTCCACCAGTTGCCGCTTGGCCGCCTCGGTCAGCTCGATGGTGATCTTGCGCTCGGCCAGGAGCTCCCGCAGCCGCCGCATCTGGATGTCGATGATCTGCATCAGGTGCTCGAAGGTCAGCGGCTGGAAGACGATGATCTCGTCGATCCGGTTCAGGAACTCGGGCCGGAAGGACTGGCGCAGCTCCATGAGCGCCTGTTCCTTCGCCTTCTCGAAGAGATCCCGGAACGTCTCCTCCGGCACGTCCGTGGGCAAACTGGCCAGATACTGGCTGCCCACGTTGCTCGTCATGATAATCACCGTGTTGCGGAAGTCCACCGTGCGCCCCTTACCGTCGGTCAACCGACCGTCGTCCAGCACCTGGAGCAGCACGTTGAACACCTCCGGGTGGGCCTTCTCGATCTCGTCGAAGAGCACCACGCTGTACGGGCGTCGCCGTACCGCCTCGGTCAACTGACCGCCCTCCTCGTAGCCCACGTAGCCCGGGGGCGCACCAATGAGACGGCTCACCGTGTGCCGCTCCTGGTACTCGCTCATGTCGATGCGGATCATGTTCCGCTCGTCATCGAAGAGGAACTCGGCCAGGGCTCGGGCCAGTTCCGTCTTACCCACACCGGTGGGACCCATGAAGATGAAGGAACCGATGGGCCGATTCGGGTCCTGCAGGCCGGCCCGGGCTCGACGGACCGCGTTGGCCACCGCGCGGATGGCCTCGTCCTGCCCGACGACCCGCTCGTGCAGCCGTTCCTCCATCTTGAGGAGCTTCTCCCGCTCCCCTTCCAGGAGCTTGGCCACGGGAATGCCCGTCCACTCGCTGACGATCTTGGCGATATCCTCCGCGTCCACCTCCTCCTTGAGGAGCGCGCCGTCCTTCTGCAACTCCTTCAGGCGCAGCTCGGCTTCCTTCAGCTTCTCCTCCAGCTCCCGAAGGACGCCGTACTTGAGCCGGGCCGCTTCTTCCAGGTTGGCCTCCCGCTCCGCCTGTTCGATCTGGATGCGGACCTTCTCGATCTCCTCCTTGAGACGCCGGATCTCCTGGATGGCGGCCCGTTCGGCCTCCCAGCGCGCGGCCAGCTCGGCCCGCTTCTCCCGCAGGTTGGCCAACTCCTCTTCGATCTTCTTCAGCCGCTCCTTGGACGCGGGATCCTTCTCCTTCTTCAGCGCCTCCCGCTCGATCTCCAGCTGCATGATCTGGCGGTCCAGGTTGTCCAGCTCCTCGGGCTTGGAGTCGATCTGCATGCGCAGGCGAGCTGCGGCCTCGTCGATGAGGTCGATGGCCTTGTCCGGCAGCTTGCGGTCCGTGATGTAGCGGTGGCTCAACGTGGCCGCCGCGATGACCGCGCTGTCGGTAATGCGCACGCCGTGGTGCACCTCATACCGTTCCTTCAGCCCGCGCAGGATGCTGATCGTGTCCTCCACGCTGGGCTCATCCACGTACACGGGTTGGAAGCGGCGCTCCAGCGCGGCATCCTTCTCGATGTACTTGCGGTACTCGTCCACCGTCGTCGCGCCGATGGTACGGAGCTCGCCACGGGCCAGCATGGGCTTGAGCATGTTGCTGGCATCCATCGCACCTTCGGCCGCGCCCGCGCCCACGACCGTGTGCAGCTCGTCGATGAAGAGGATGATCTTCCCCTCGGACTCGGCGATTTCCTTGAGGACCGCCTTCAGGCGTTCCTCGAACTCACCCCGGTACTTGGCGCCCGCGATGAGCGCGCCCATGTCCAGCTGCACAATCCGCTTGTCCTTCAGGGCCTCGGGTACATCTCCCTTGACGATGCGCTGGGCCAACCCTTCCACAATGGCCGTCTTCCCCACACCGGGGTCACCGATGAGCACGGGGTTGTTCTTGGTACGCCGCTGCAGGATCTGCATGACGCGTCGGATCTCCCGGTCGCGGCCGATGACCGGGTCCAGCTTGCCCTTGCGGGCCAGCTCCGTCAGATCCCGGCCGTACTTGGCCAGGGCCTCGTACTGGGCCTCAGGCGTGGGCGACGTCACCCGCTGACTGCCGCGGATGCTCGCCAGGGCCTGGATGATGGCGTTGTAATCGATGCCGTGTCGCGCCAACAGCTGCTGTATCGATCCGGCCTGCGGTTGGGCCATGGCCAGCAACAGGTGCTCCGTGGAGACGTATTCGTCCTTCATGGACGAAGCGATGTTCTCCGCCTCCTGGAGGATCTTGACCAGCGCCTGGCTCATGCCCACCTGCGCGGCCGCACCGTAGGCGCGCGGTTTGCGAGCCAGCGTGTTCTCCACATCCTGCAGCACCAGCTGGGGATCCACGCCGATGCGTCGCAGGATGCTGGGCACCACACCCCCTTCCTGGGTGATGAGGGCCTTCAGCAGGTGTTCCGGCTCGATCTGGGGATGATTGTACTCCTGGGCCAGATGTTGCGCCTCTAACAACGCCTCTTGAGCCTTCTGCGTGTATTTATCTAACCTCATGTTCGCCTCCCGAATCTATCAAGCTTTGGCCGTTCCCTCGCTCCCGAAGGCACACAGGGGACACAGGGAACCGCCGCGCCGAGTTCGTCACAACCTCATTACCACTTTACGCCCATCCCATTAGGCTGGTGCAAGAAAAATGTTAGAGACACGTTAGAGTTGCCGGCGCGGCATCCAAAGGCCGGAAGGGGAAAACGTTCCGGCGCCGCCACAGGGATAATGGGGGGAACGGGGACCTTTACCGGCGGTGGGGACGCACGCCCAGGGTAACGGGAACGCGCACGGTCTTCCCCTCACGCCAGAGGGTGAGGACGACCGTGTCCCCGGGGGAGGCGTAGCGCACGAGGTAGACGAGGAGGTCGTCGAACTTGCGGACGGGGTAGTCGTTGATGGCGACGATGACATCCCCGCCGCGGCGCAGGTACACGGGGCGCCCGCTCGCGTCGAAGTCGATGACGTAATCCACCTTCTCCGTCCCGCCACGGACGCCTGCTTTGGCCGCGGGGTAGCCGGGGAGCGCTTCGTTCACGTAGGCCCCACGCAGGTCCTTGGGAAAGCCGAGGACCTCGTTGATCTCCGGGGAAAGGGTCAAGCCGCTGATGCCGATGAAGGGGTGTTCGTACTTTCCCTTTTCGATGAGGACGGGCACGATGCGCTTGGCAATGTGAATGGGGATGGCAAAGCCCACGCCCGTGTTCGCGCGCACGGGGGAGCGAATTTGGGAGACGATGCCGATGACCTCACCCCGTGCGTTCAGGAGCGGTCCCCCCGAATTCCCCGGATTGACCGGCGCGTCCGTTTGGATGGCCTCGGGGATGATGTAGGTGCTGGGCGCTTCGATGCTTCGCCCCAGCGCGCTGATGATCCCCGCGGTCATGGACCCGGCCAGGCCAAAGGGGTTGCCGATGGCGATGGCCCGCTCCCCGACCCGCAAGGAGAGGGAGTCCCCCAGGACCACAGGGCGCAAGTTCAGCCCGGCAGGATCGACCTGGACGACCGCGAGGTCGCTGTCCGCGTCCTCCCCCACGAGTCGCCCTTCCACCTGGGTGTCGTTGACGAAGGTGACGAGGATGTGCTCCGCGCCGTGGACCACGTGGAAGTTGGTCACAATGTGCCCCTCCTTGTCCCACACGAACCCGGAGCCCTCACTCGTATCCGTCTGAATGTTCACCACCGAGGGGTTGACGTGGGCGTAGATCCACGTGAGCAACCGGGTTTCCATGTCCATTTCCGGCGTGTAGGGCGCGGGCTCGGCAGGTGGGATAGGGGTGAGGACGGGGGGCGCCGGCAGGATGGGTGTGGGGGATGGGGAGATCTGCTGGGGCACGACGACGGTAATGGGACGCGGCCGGTGGGCTTGCCCTGAAATTTGGGTGACAAAGGCCAAGGAGAAGAGGACGCAGAGGAACATGAACCCGAGAAAGCCCAGCACCAGCAGGACGACGAGTAACGGTGTGTACTGAGAGGAACGATTCATAAGCCCCCCGTTCGGACTTCCGAAGTTGAGTGATGGAGTGACGGAGTAACGAGTGACGAGTAACGAGTAACTGCCTGGCTCGAAGACAACAATTAACGATTGACGATTAACGATTAAAGGAATGGCGTGAAGACAAGGTTGACCCTGCAAAGCCAACGTTAGTAACGAGTAACGGAGTAACGAGTAATTGGATGGCGTGGGAAGACAACGATTAACGATTGACAATTAACGATTAAGGGACTGGCACGAAGACAAGATTGGCCCTCTGGCGCCAACTCTCCTGCCAAATTACGCATTACGCATCACGAATCACGAATTACGTCCTCCGGCCAAGATGCGCCTGCAGCGCCGACTCCCCCCCAGCGCCTGACGCCTGACGAGTGACGCATGACGGGTGACGCATGACGTCATGAGCAGCGCCGGGCGCTAAACCGCCCGGCTCATCCTAGCGAAGGCCTACGGCCTCACGCGGGAGAGCCCGGAGGGCTTTGCTTTAATGAGCACGGCGGTTCAGCGCCGTGCGAACCTTGGCGGACCGGG